>JAKSBO010000735.1 GCA_022361095.1 Desulfobacterales bacterium
CACCAAGGCCATTCCCCTGATCCTCATCGGTGCGGGCCTGACCCTCGCCTTCAGGGCCAAATTCTGGAATATCGGTGCCGAAGGCCAAATGCTCATGGGCGCGATCTTCGCCACATGGACAGCCCAGCATCTGGGCAATACCCTGCCCCCCGCCATCATGGTCCCGTTGATATTTACGGCCGGTTTTGCCGGCGGGGCATTATGGGGCATTATTCCGGCCATACTCAAAATAAAATATGCCATCAACGAGGTCATCACCACACTGATGCTCAATTATATCTGTGCGGAATTTTTAACCATGCTCATTGTGGGGCCGTGGAAGGGGAAAACCCGGTTTGGATTTCCGGGCACCGATGCCCTGCCCGATGCCGCCATCTTAGGCGTACTGCCGGGATCGCGTATTCACTATGCAACATTGATCCTGGCATTGGTCTGTTCGGTGGGGCTGTGTGTCTTAATTTATAGAACCCGGTTCGGGTACGAAGCCCGGGTGGTGGGGGAGAACCCGGATGCCGGAAAATATGCAGGCATTGATTTTCTTAAAACCAGTCTCATTCTCATGGCCATTTCAGGGGGCCTTGCCGGCTTTGCCGGTGTGGGAGAGGTGGCAGGCATCCACCATTATTTAGGATATCCGGCCTCGGTATCATCGGGGTATGGATTTACCGCCATCATTGTCGCCTGGCTGGCCAAACTCAATCCCTTGTATGCCATTATGTCGGGTCTGTTTTTTGCCGGTATTATCGTGGGCGGAGACGCGATCCAGATCTCATTGGGACTGCCTGCGGCCACCGTTGAAATTGTCAACGGTATCCTGCTCATCTTTTTGATCATGGGGAATTACTTTTTATATCACAAAGTTCAAATCCGCCGGAACAGAGCTTAACAGCGATGCGCTATAAACCATAATCCATTATTAAAATTGCATATAACCATTATGGAAGAGATCATTATTTCAACAATTCAAAGAACCATGGTGGCAGGCACACCACTGCTTTTGGCCACAACCGGCGAAGTGATTAATGAACGGGCCGGCATCCTTAATTTAGGCGTAGAGGGCATCATGGCTGTGGGGGCCGTCACCGCTTTTATCATCACCATGACGACGGGGCACCCCTGGCTTGGTGTCGTTGCTGCCATGGGGGCAGGCGTTGCCGTCTCTTTGATCCACGCGTTTGCTTCGGTAACGCTGCAGGCCAACCAGGTGGTATCGGGCCTGGCATTAACCATGCTGGGGTTGGGATTGTCCGGAATGATGGGAAAGCCTTATGTGGGCCGCCCCCTGGCCGTTAAAATGGATGATGTGGCCATCCCCTTTTTATCCGATCTGCCCTGGATCGGCAAAGCCTTGTTCCATCAAAGTCCCTTTCTTTACCTGGCCATTGGCCTGGCCATAGCCGCCTGGTTTTTTCTGGAGCGAACCCGAGTGGGCATTCAGATCAGATCCACCGGAGAAAATCCCAAGGCCACGGAGACCCAGGGGGTTAATGTGTCTTTGATTCGATATGCATGCGTGCTGACGGGCGGTGCGTTCTCCGCCCTTGCCGGGGCGCATCTGTCCATCTCCTACTCATCTTCCTGGGTGGAAGGTATGACAGCCGGGCGCGGCTGGATCGCCATTGCCCTGACCATCTTTGCACTGTGGAATCCGGGCCGGGCTATTTTTGCCTCATTCATATTCGGCGGCATTTTTGTACTCCAATATCTGCTCCAGCCTTTGGGAATCTCCCCCAATTTCCTGGCCATGCTGCCCTACCTGTCCACACTGCTTATTCTTCTGGCCATCTCCTTTAAAGATCCCAGACGCCTAAACGCCCCGGCCTGGTTAGGTGCAGTTTACAAAAGAGGGGAAAGATAAAAATTTGACTTTTCAAACTATTTTGTCCATAATTTTTTAAATTATCATATTACCACCCAATCGGATACCACAACGGGATATCAGGAAGGAGTCATAATGGAAATCTCAAAAAATCAGTCCATTGACAGTATCTCCAAACTATTCTTGGAAACAACCAAGGCCATGCTTGAACAAAGCACAGGTAAAGAAATAAATTACGCCAACACTATCCAGAAAATCACCCGGGTGTGTATGATGCCGGACTTGACCTGCTTTGTTCAATTCTACGGAGACTACATGGGTCTTGTAATTTTCAATTTCAGTGATGAGGCCGCCTTTGAGATTTACAAACACTATATGATCAGCATGGGCATGCCCGAAGAGGAACTTGCCATATCCATTTCCGATCCTGAAGTGGCAGATTCCATTGGAGAAATTACCAACCAGCTCATGGGACAATTGATAAAATCCGTGGAAGAAAAATATGACTTGAATGCCAGTTACGGACAACCCAAGGCGTTGACCATCAGTTCGGCCATCTCCTTGTCCATTAACGACACATACACTCAAAACCGCCGCCTCTCCTTTAGGATTGATAACTCTATCTTCCGCATTGAAATCGCCATGGAAAATTCTAAATTTATTGATACAGCGAGTCTCTGACAAAACCGCCCCAAAAGCGTTCCGGATAAATATGAGACCATTTAAACAGGCTGTGAGCCTAATTTTGTCTATCCTGTTGCTGCTGCCTGCCGCCACGTTTGCCATTTCCATTCCCGATGAACTTAAACTCGGCAAGGAGTATTTACAACTCATAAAAGAGAAAGGGATTATTCTTCACGACCCCGTTGCCCAAAAAATGATCGACATTGTGGGCAACGCCATTGTCAAGCAATTACCGCCGCAGCCCTTTCATTTTGACTTCTTCATGGTCAATGACGACTCCTTTAATGCCTTTGCCACGCCGGCTGCCAATATTTTTGTGCACCGTGGATTAATTACGTCCCTGGATAATATGGATGAACTTGCAGGGATTCTGGCCCATGAGATAGGCCATGCCGTGGGCAGGCATGTGTCCCAGTCCATTGACCGTTCCAAAATAGTGGCAACCGGCAGCCTGGCCGGGATGATCGCCGGCATCCTGGTGGGTGCGGCGGCAGGCAGTTCAGAAGCGGGCCAGGCCCTGACGCTCGGGTCCATGGCTGCCGGCCAATCGGCCATGCTGACCTATACCCGGGAAAATGAAACCGAGGCAGATCAAAAGGCCGTTCTTTTCCTTGAAAAAACAGGATATTCTCCCAAAGGGATATTGGACAGCCTGTTGAAAATCAGACAAACCGATTACCAAGGGGTTGAGAATATTCCCGACTACTTTAAAACCCATCCGGGCACAGGAACCAGGGTATCCCATTTATCCGGAATTCTGGCAGATTACACGCCACCTGCCGACAAACCCGCACCCCCTGAAAATTTTGACTACAACATGGTTAAATACCGGGTGATCGGGCTCTACGGCACCCCGGACACCTATATCCCGAAAATTGAAATCGCCCTGCAAAAAACGCCTGACAACACAGCCTTACACTATGGTTTAGGTCTTTTATACGGCCGGACCACACGAATGAATGAGGGGATTGAACAGCTCAATAAAGCCCTGGCAAAAGCCCCCTTTGACCCCATGATTCTTTTGGAATTAGGCCGGCTTTATATTCGTAACACTGAATACACCCGTGCCATAACGATCCTGGACAGCATGGCGGATGATCCCCTGCTGGGGGACTGGGCCGTTTTCAACCGCTCTGTTGCCCAGATCCAGAACGGCAATCTGCCGGCTGCCCAAAAAGGACTTGCACATGTCCTGGATACCGGCAAACCCGGATTTGAAAAAGCCAACTACCATATGGCCGAAATCATGTCCAGACAGTCAAAACAGGCCCTGTCCAACTATTACCTGGGGGTGTATTACGCCCGTATCCATGATGAACAAAATGCGGCCCGCCAGCTTGAGCGGGCCCTTGACACCCTGGAAGACGAACAAATGCGGGAAAAGGCCCAAAACGAACTGGAAAATCTAAAAGGCAAGGGTAAAAAGAAAACAAACCAAAGCAGACCCTTTTAAACCTCCTGTAAATTTTTTATTCATCAAGGACCTCTCTTATCTTTAGAGAGATATCCATCCTTGAGAACGGTTTGTTTATAAAATTGAGGTCTTCATCCAATATCCCCCTATGGGCAATCACATTACGCGTATATCCGGACATATACAGACACTTTATACTTGGGAATGCCTTCAAGACTTTTTGGGCCAACTCGCGCCCGTTCATTGACGGCATCACAACATCCGTGATCAGCAGATCAATTTTTACATGTGAAGAATTTGCAATCTGCAGGGCCTTTTCCGGTGTATTTGCAGCCAAAACCGTATACCCAAGCCGCGCCAGCATTATCTTTACCATTTGAAGAATTGTTTTTTCATCTTCCACCAGAAGTATTGTCTCAACCCCTTTCTGGACTTTTTCTCTGACAACGACAGATTCCTCATCCTGCAATTTCCCGTGCCGGGGTAGATATAATTTAAAGGTGGTTCCTTGTCCGGGCTCGCTGTATACATTAATGAATCCATTGTTTTGTTTGATGATTCCGTATACGGTCGCCAGCCCCAACCCGGTTCCTTCTCCTTGGCTCTTGGTTGTAAAAAAGGGCTCAAACAATTTATTGAGAATCTCTTTATCCATACCGCGACCATTGTCACTGACACCGATGAGTACAAACTCACCAGGCCTGAACCCCTTGTGCTGCCTGCAATAATCATTGTCCAAAAAGATGTTGTCGGTTTCAATGATAATTTTACCCACATCGTTTATTGCATCCCTGGCATTGACGCACAGATTTGCCAGGATCTGATCTATTTGAGACGGATCTATCTTAACCGGCCATAAATGCTCTGCAGGATACCATACAAGATCGATATCTTCTCCGATCAGTCTTTTAAGCATCTTGAGCATGCCGTCGATGGCATGGTTCGGATTAACTATTTTTGGAGAAACCGTTTGCTTTCTGGCAAATGCCAGCAATTGACGGGTAAGATCGGCAGAGCGCAAAGCCGCTTTTTTGACTTCACAAATACTTGAAAATAACGTGCTGTCCGGGTCAATATCGTCCTGCACCAATTCAATATTACCAAGAATAATACTAAGCATATTGTTAAAATCATGGGCCACACCGCCGGCCAGCCTGCCCACCGATTCCATTTTCTGCGCCTGGATCAGTTGGCCCTGGAGTTCTTCTTTATCCTTCTCAGCCTTTTTTTGATCCGTGATATCTCTGAATTCAACAGTTCTGACCTCCTTGCCTTTGTAGGGAACATTCCTTGCTTCCAGCCGCGTTGGGAATTGTTCACCATTTTTGCGCAGCCCCACTGCCTCATAGGGATTTTCGTATCCTGACAGTATTTTATCCATGACCATGGACCTTGACTGCTCGGCAAAAAGCAACAGGCCATCCATTCCCGCCAACTCATCAAGGGAATATCCCGTCATGTCTGACAGCCCCTGGTTGCAATCGATGATAACGCCTTTGTCATGAATCATTATGCCGCCAAAAGAGGCATTGTGAAGGGCCTTGAACCGGGCTTCGCTTTCACGCAGAGAATCTTCAACAGCTTTGCGATCAGTGACATCTGTTACAATGCCCTCAATGGCAATCAGCGCACCCTTTTCATCTCGAATTCCAACGTTGCGCTGGTGAATCCATTTAGTTCCCTCCCCGTTATAAAGGATTTTATATTCATAGGTGGAATCCAGCTCCCCTTTCAACAGCCGTTCCCACTTTTCTTTAAAATATCCATAAAAATCAGGGTGGATAATATCCCGAATCAGAATCGGATTCGCATACCACGTATTGGGGGCAAAACCGAATATCGTTTCGGCAGCAGGGCTCACATACTCATATTCCCCATCGGGCAGCGACATTCGATAGATCATATCCGTTGCATTATCTGTCAGCCGGCGGTATTTTTCTTCGTTTCTTTTTAATGCGTCCCGGTTTTTCTGAAAATAGGCCAGCAACATTCCCAAAGCGACAACGAATTCAAGAACAGCGCCCATAAGATATCCCCAGGGCGCAAACCAGGCAACAGGCCTTAAAAAGGGATAGTCGGCCTTATGAATACCCCAAAGAATAAATGCACAACCAACGACGGCATCCTCTTTTTTTACCTGTTTTTCCATTCTTAAAAACAGGATACCTGTTGAAATGTAAATTACAGCTAAAAATGAAAATGTAGGAAAGGTGACAAAAAGGAACGGAACGTTTTGTAAAACACTGATGACAATCCACCCGACAGTACCGGCTGAAAGATAAATCCAGATTCTTGGAAATGTTTTATTACTATAGCAATATGTTCCCCACAAAAGCATCAAGCCGCTTGCCAGTGTACAGATCTGATTCCCGATCAAAAAAAGTGGGCTTTTATACCCCCCAATGTAACACAGCATAAAACCGAATCTTGTGGTATAGACGGCCCAACTGATCGCCCAGATTCCAAGATATTTTTTGCGATCTATCAGATATAGATAACAATATGTGGACAATAGGAGGAGCGTTCCGACCATTGTGGCGATAACTGCTGGAAACAACCAAGACATAATATCTCTTCAGCCCTTTTTTTACCGGCGATTTTAGCAACTCATAACAAAGAATATTCGGTAATCATATAAAGAATCCCATTTGATTACAATTTTTTTGTACCAAAGGGTCCGGGATACTGCATGCAAAAACCGTGATGCGGGAAAATCCAAAGGCCTTGATAGGTATTCGTTAC
>JAKSBO010000517.1 GCA_022361095.1 Desulfobacterales bacterium
GAAGGCACCCGGCTGCCCGTGGGCAGCATGGATATCAACATGTACCGGGACGACTGGACAAAAATCAGCCACCAGCCATCGGTAAGGCCCTCGAACATTCCCTTTTCCGTGGATGATAAGGAAATTATCCTGGTGGATGACGTATTGTTCACAGGAAGAACCATCCGGGCGGCCATGGAGGCCCTGATGGATTTTGGCAGGCCCGCCCGCATTGAGCTTGCCATCCTGGTGGACAGGGGCCACAGGGAACTGCCCATCCAGGCCGATTACCAGGGTATTTTCGCAGACACGGATCCGGACGACATGATCCATGTCCATGTCCTTGAGCAGGATCAGGAAGACTGCGTTTACAGGGAACTGCCCTAGCGTGTAATTTTAATAGGGACGTCTGTGTACCCTTTACCGATCTGCAAGCGTTGTCGTGGGTCAAGACCGGCTGTTCCCAGGCCCGGCCAACCCATGGCTGATATAGTAAATTTTTAATAAGTAAAAAGGTTTATCATGAGCCTCCATCCCCATCGGACATCTTTACCCAAGCATCTTAAAATTGCCATATTGTCCATGTCCTCCACCCGGACTCTTGCAAATGACAAAAGCGGTTTATGGATAAAAAAACAAGCAAAAAAAGAGGGGCATGAAGTGGTCATTCACCAGGTGATTCCGGATGATGCAAATGCCATCACAGATGCGCTTGGGCATATTATCGAGCGCATAATCCCCCATGCCGTCATCATGACCGGCGGCACCGGAATCAGTCCCAAAGATGTTACCATAGAGGCCGTTCGCCCCCTGTTCGACAAAGAATTGACGGCCTTTGGACCGGTATTTGCCCAGCTCAGTTTTGAAGAGATTGACTCCGGTGCCATTTTATCCCGGGCCACGGCAGGCTTTATAAAAGGCACAGCCGTATTCTGCATGCCCGGCAGCCTAAACGCCTGCAAACTGGCCTGCAACAATCTGATTTTCCCGGAACTTGGACATTTGATTAAACATGCAAAGGAATAGATTATGAAAGAACTCGACGCGTTATTAAATGACTGGAAAGATAATGACAACCAGACCCGCAAGGCGTTTACCGAACTTGTGGATCACGTAAACACGCTGTCCGGCATCACCCTTGATTTTGTCAGCCGTCCCGGCGTCAGCTACTCCTTTCGCCCAAAACATTCGGCCCAGGCCAAACGCCCGCTGTTTGCCATGGTGGATGTCATTGATGATGACCCGGATGACCGCTGGTTGTCAGTCTGTTTTTATGCAGATCTTGTCACCGACCCTGATGAGGAAGGAGACCATGTGCCCGAAGGACTTCTGGGCGAAGACGCATGCTGTTTTGACCTGTATGAATATGATGAGCAGGAAATAGCGAATCTGAAGGAAAAACTTACAGAAGCACACAGCAACGCCCCGGAATAAACGTATTCAGGACAATACTTACTTTTTTATAAACAGCCACGGGCTGACCTGACATATCAGCTGCCAGGCTCAGCCCAC
>JAKSBO010000031.1 GCA_022361095.1 Desulfobacterales bacterium
CAACTATCAAAATCTTGATGGATGTGTCCATTGCCACATTTTCCTCCTTAATTGGATTAAAACCCATCTTTTATCTTTCAAAGCACACCTCAATTGTAAAGTGTCCGCCATCGGTCTCAAAAGGGATTGCGATTTTAGGGCCATTCCCATAGTGCCTGATGGTATGTCTTCTCCCAGTGATCACCGAGGGGATGGCTGCCTTGAACACCCTGCCCATTTCATCAAGTTCCCGCCGGGCCTGTCCTGAGATCATATTTGTCAATTCACCGACGGCATCGGCGATATCATCGTTGAGCCTGTCTATTTTTTCTCCGAACATATTTGAGACAACCGTTAAAATACATTGTTCTTCAAAGGTGACGGCAATGGTTCCCTGGGCGATACCGGTCAGTCCCATGACACCGGTCACATCACCCACGGCGATATTGTCTTTTTTTAGATAGGGTTTGCCCGCTGAAACCGTAACAAATGCCATTGTTTCCAATACGTTAATGGTTGCGTTGATAAATGGATTTATCAGTGTGACATCCAAGATGCAATACCTCCAGCCGGTTTTAAATTTTACCCAATATGCTGCCGGAACAATTAATCAGTCCCTTCAATATTATATAAAACCAGCGTTTTAAGATGGGTGTATGTATCTACGTCCATGGATTCGAATTCTACAGCAAAACCGGTCTGTGTATGTCTGACGATTCGCCCCTGAATTTCCAGTTTGATATCGTCTAATCCCCCGGACAGATAGACATTCACCCGGCACGGCGTATCCAGGAGCGGGCGTTTGTCTGTCCTGACGAACACGCCTTTCTGGCTTAAATCCTTTGAATGGGCCTCAAGCTGGACGTTTTGTCCGGACTCGTCAAGCATATTGATTACTGTTTTTGTTGTAAAATTGACCCTGGAAAATTTTCGTCTGTTGTCTTTGTCTGAAATGTTCAATGCCATTTCACTCCACGCTGAAAGATATAAAATGTAATACTAAATAATTTAAAGATCAGATTAGCATATTTCATTTTCAGGCTCAAGCCATTAAAACTCATCCGGCAGGTTTTGGTCGGCCACCCGCAGGAAGACATCCACCACATCAGGATCAAACTGGGTGCCGGAATTTTTAATGATAATGCCAATGACAACATCTTTATCTATTTTTTTTCGGTAAGCCCTGTCCGAGGCCATGGCGTCATAACTGTCGGCAACGGATAATATCCTTGCCAGCTTAGGGATTTGTTCGCCTTTAAGGCCGTCGGGATATCCCGTACCGTCAAACCGTTCGTGGTGATGCCGGATAATATGCGCTTCCCTGCCCCACAGGCCCAGGTTGCTTATAATATCAGCGCCGATGGCAGGATGTTCTTTTATTTTTTCGTATTCATCTTCGGTAAGCCGTCCGGGCTTTAACAGTATATCGTCCCTGATACCGATTTTACCGATATCATGAAGGCTGCCTGCCACATTGATTATGTCCAGTTCTTCGTCGGTACACCCCATTTCCTTGCCGATGATATGGGCGACCTTAGCCACCCGGGTCGAGTGCTTTCGGGTATAAAGATCCCGGACCTCAAGGGCCGTAACAAACGCAAACAGGGTGGAAAACAGATTCTCATATATGTTTTCATATAAGGCGATATTTTCAATGCCGGATGCGGCTTTCTGGGTGATAAAATTTAAATAATAGATATCCTGCTCTCCAAAAAAGCGCGGCCCTTGAAAAATATACGCCGAAACAACACCGAAAATCTTATCCCGGATTTTCAACGGTGCAACCATAAAGGAGTGCACCTGCCCTTTCATTGACGGAATGCCTGCCGCACCTGCGATAAGACAGGGCGTGTGATCCTCTCCCAGGGAGTTGATGATAAATTCTTTTTCCTGTTCAGGAATATCCGTGTCATAGCGCGCCGGGTATTTTTTATTTTTTGCCCCGGCTTTATCCACAAGGACCAGGCAGTTGTCCTCTTCTGAATAGACATGAAAAAAGACCAGGTCCGCCTTGAGTTCTTCGACACCTAGTCGCACAACTTTGTTGAAAATTTCGTAACTGGAATCAATGGCGGCAAAATCTTCCATGACCCGGTTTAATGTGTTGACTTCTTCAACTTTTTTAACCAGCTCGTTGTTGAGCTGATGCAGGCGTTCACGACGTTCCACCTCTTCTTTGAGGATTAGATTTTCGACAAAAAGCCCGCGTTCCCGCAGTATTCTGCGGAGGGTCAACTCCATCTGTTCTAGATTCACCGGCTTGATCAGGTAATCAACAACGCCGTTTTTCAGAGTATGGATGGTGTTTTCAAGGGACGGATACCCGGTCATCACCACAACAGGCAGTGTGCTGTCAATATGCCGGATTTGTTCAGCAAGTTCGAGGCCGTCCATTACAGGCATATTGATATCGGTAAACACGCAATCTATTTTTTCCCGATTGATAATATCCAGGGCGGTTTTTCCGTTTCTTGCGGTATATACTTGATAACCCTTTATTTCAAAAAATCCTTCGGTGACATCCAGAATACCGTTTTCGTCATCCACCACCAGGATTTTAATGTTGTCCTTGTCCATCCACCTCAACCTGTCGTTAATCAGAATTTTTATGAAAAACTAAATTAACCGATTCGCTTATTTTGTGATTTGTTGTGGCGCAACCTCGGTGAAAGACCAGGTCGGCCATGG
>JAKSBO010000253.1 GCA_022361095.1 Desulfobacterales bacterium
GATAGATTATGGGCGATATCGTTCTTATCAGCATTACGGGCAAGGACCAAAAAGGGCTTACCGCCCGGATTTCAACCATTCTGGCCCGGTATCGGGTCAGTATTCTGGATATTGGGCAGGCTGTCATTCATGAACATATCTCTTTGGGAATGCTGGTGGATATTCCTTGCTCCCAGGATTTTTCCCTGATGTTCAAGGACCTGATTTTTGAAGGCCACAAGATGGGACTGGCTGTGGATGTATCGCCTGTGGCCCCCAACGACTATGAAACCTGGGTCCAGACCCAGGACAAGGAGCGCAGGATTATTACGGTCATGGGCCGGGCCATCACCACGGCCCAGATTTCCGCTGTCTCCACTGTGATTACCGATCATGACCTGAACATTGATTCCATTACCCGTATGTCCGGCCGCAGGTCCCTGAAAAGACCTTCCGAGCCCCCCATGGCCTGTATCCAGTTTGCCGTATCCGGTACCCCTAAAAGTATTCCCGACATGAAGGGCAGGTTCATTCACATCTCCCAGGACCTGGGTATTGATATCTCCTTTCATGAAGACAATATCTATCGTAAAAACCGTAAACTTGTGGTGTTTGACATGGATTCCACATTGATCCAGGCTGAGGTGATTGATGAACTGGCAAAACTGGCAGGTGTCGGTGATCAGGTGGCCCAAATCACGGAATCCGCCATGCGCGGGGAAATTGATTTCAAGGAGAGTTTCAGGCGTCGTGTGGCCCTGCTCAAAGGATTAAAGCAAAAGGATATCCAGGGCTTGGCCCGGACCCTGCCGCTGACCGACGGGGCCGACCTGGTGACCCGGACCTTAAAGGGCCTTGGCTACAAGCTCGCCATCCTTTCCGGCGGCTTTACCTTTGTGGGCAATTATCTTAAAGAGATCCTGGGATTTGATTATGTATTTGCAAATACCCTTGAAATAGAGAATGGCGAAGTCACAGGGGAGGTTACCGGCGAAATTGTGGACGGCCGGAAAAAGGCCGACCTTTTGCGTGAGCTGGCAAAAAAAGAAAATCTCTCCATCCAGCAGACCATTGCCGTGGGTGACGGGGCCAATGACCTGCCCATGATTTCCATTGCCGGACTCGGTGTGGCCTTTAATGCCAAGCCCGTTGTCCGGGAAAAAGCGGCCAATACCATTTCCACCATGGGCCTGGATGGCCTTTTGTTCCTGCTGGGAATCCATGAACGTGAGATTCCCGGCACGGACCGCACCACTATTTGAAAATCATATTTCGATTGATTTCGTATCCAGTGCCTGAACGAAACCCTGGAAATTTTGTTTAGTACAAGGCGGGCGCAAGTTTTAACCGGAGGAATACCCGGCGTATTTTGAGGATTAAAATTTTCGACCAAACTACGTCATCGGCAGGATTTACGGTTTTCGGCCGGGCACTATCTAAACCATGCATAGTAAATCAAGGATTAAAAATGAAGCATATTAATTTAACGATCAATGGCTGTGAAAGAAAAGTAATTGCCGATAAAAACCTGGTGTTGCTTGATTTGCTCCGGGAGCAGTTAAACCTGACCGGCACCAAACAATCCTGTGACAGAAAAGGACAATGCGGCGCATGCACCGTCATCGTCAATAAGAAAGCGGTATTGTCGTGTCTGACCAAAGTAGACAAACTTGATGGCGCATCGGTGATCTCCATCGAGGGGCTGGGCACACCGGACAACCCGCATCTTATCCAGCATGCCTTTGCGCTGTCAGGCGCCATCCAGTGCGGATTTTGTACGCCCGGCATGATCATGGCCGCCAAAGCCCTGCTGGACACCAACCTAAATCCTACCGTTGAAGAGATCAAACACGCGTTGCGCCGCAATATCTGCCGCTGCACAGGGTATGTAAAAATCATTGACGCCGTGCAACTGGCCGCCCAATTTCTTAAAGGCGAAAAGAGACCTGAAGAGATCACGCCTTTGCCCACCGACCCCAAAATAGGCGTCTCCCACACCAGGCCGTCGGCCATGGTCAAAGCATGCGGCACAGCAGCCTTTACCTCGGATATTCTCATGCCGGAAGCTGTTGAAATCGCCGTGGTGAGAAGCCCTCACATGCATGCTCAGATTCAAAAAATAGATTTTTCCAGGGCTGAAAAAATGCCGGGATTTATCGGTACACTGACTGCCGAAGATATCAAAGGCACCAACCGTTTGAAATATGTTGTGGATGACCGCCCAATCCTGTGCGAAGACCGGGTGCGGACCATGGGTGACCCGGTGGCCGCCGTGGTGGCCCAGACCCGTGAACAGGCATTGGCCGCTGCCCATGCCGTGGAAGTTCAGTATTCGCCGTTGCCCGAGGTGACCACCACCGCCCGGGCCATGGAACCTGACGCGCCCCGGATTCATCCCCACACGCCCAATCTATGTTTTTCCCAGCCTTTGATCAAAGGGGACACAGACGGCGGGTTCAAAAAAGCGGCAGCCGTTATTGAACAAAATTTCACCACCCAGTTAAACCACCAGGCCCCCCTGGAACCTGAAAACAGTGTGGCTTACATGGAAGGAGAGGGCCGGGATGCCGTTTTGGTGGTGATGGGCCGCAGCATTAACATCCATCTTCACATGGCTACACTGCAGGCTGCGCTCGGATATGATAACGTTCGTTATGAAGAGCCTTTTTCAGGCGGCCAGTTCGGCATGAAACTGGAAATCTTCACCGAGGGGATCGCAGGGGCGGCTGCATTGAAATTCAAGCGGCCCGTGCGTTATATTCCAAGCCTTGCGGAATCCATGATGATGACATCCAAACGCCACCCCTTTGACATCCAATTGAAAATGGGTGCCGGCGAGGACGGCAAACTCACAGCCCTTGAGATGGATATCACCGTAGACAACGGCGCCTATAACTCCATCGGCAACGTCATCATCAACCGGGCCCTTCAAATGCTGACAAGCTCTTATTACGTGCCCAACGTCAAGGTGGCGTCAAAACTTGTTTATACCAATAATCCATGGGGAAGCGCAGCCCGTGGTGCAGGTCCCCCACAGGCGCATTATGCCCTTGAGTGCGGCATGAATATGCTTGCCGGGAAATTAAATATGGATCCCCTTGCATTCAGGAAGCTAAACAGCCTTACAACAGGGCTGACCAAGGCAACCGGGCATGTCCAGGACGATGTATGGCCGTTTCCCGAACTGTGTGATGATATTTTACCCCATTATAAAAGAGCCCTGGCAGATGCAAAGGCCCATGATAATACCGGCCCTGTAAAACGCGGGATCGGTCTGGGTGCCGCTGCCTTCGGCATTGGTTTCCCGGCAGATAAATCCACATCGGCCGTGGCGCTGGAACCCGATGACGGGGTAACCGTATATGCTGCGGCCGCAGACCCCGGAGAAGGCAATGACTCCATGCTGACCCAACTGGCGGCACAGGTGCTGGAACTGCCCCTTGACAAGGTTCGGGCCGTTACCCGGACAACGGAAGGAACCACAGCCGCAGGGCCTGCTTCCGGCAGCAGGGTCACACTGATGGTCGGCGGCGCGACCGTAGACGCCTTAAAGCAATTGAAACAAGCCATGGATGAAGTCGGATCAAAGAGGTTCGAGGCCTTTAAGGCGGCAGAAAAGCCGACCCGCTACGCGGGCAATAGATCAATATTTCAAACCGCGCCCCTGGACCCGGAAACAGGCCAGGGACCGTCAACGGAATCTGATACGCATTCCATTCAACTGGCCGAAGTGGAAGTCAACACGGAAACAGGAGAGGTCAAGGTATTAAAAATGACCGCTGTGGTTGACGCAGGACCTGTCATCAACCCCAATAACTTTACGGGCCAGATGGAAGGCGGTATGGACATGGGTGTGGGATATGCCCTTCGTGAACAGTATATCGCCGGAGAAACAAAAGACTGGCGTACGTTTAAATTCCCAACAATGAAAACCGCCTTTGACATGGAGGTCGCTTTCAGGCAAACGCATAGAAAACGGGGAACCCTTGGCTCCACCGGGGTTGGGGAGATGTCCATGGTTTCAACCGCGCCGGCTGTCATCAACGCCATTGAAAATGCCTGCGGCGCTTTGGTTTCCAATCTTCCGGCTACGCCGGATAAGGTGCTTGCCGCAATAAAGGCGGTTCAAAACATTTGATAGATCCGCCGGATTTTAAGTTCCCATCAAGGCACGCCAATGGATGCATATTTATTAAAATATGCGTCCTTTGGCGTAACGCCGGGGTGGTTTAAAAGACAAGTAGATGGACGATTCTGTTTTGATCATGGGCTTTAAGCGCCTATGCATAGATGGTCGGATCAGGGATACCGGCCTCGGTAAATCCTTTTTTGCGGTGCAGGCAGGAGTCGCATTTTCCACAGGAGCGGCCCCGGCCGTCCGGATCATAACAGGAGATGGTCAGGCTGTAGTCCACGCCCAGTCCCTGCCCGGTGGTGATTATTTGGGATTTTGACATTTGAATCAAAGGGGTTTCAATGGTTAAAACCGTCTCTTTGGTTACCCCGGTTTTTGTGGCCAGATTGGCCATGGTCTCAAAGGCGTCAATAAATTGAGGCCTGCAGTCCGGATATCCTGAATAATCCACGGCTGTGACGCCGATGAAAATCGCCTGGGCTTTAAGCACCTCGGCCCAGGCCATGGCATAGGATAAAAAAATGGTGTTCCTGGCCGGTACATAGGTGACTGGGATTTGGGATTGATCAATCTGTGAAACACTGTCGTGTTTGGGCACGGCAATGTCGTCTGTGAGGGCGGAACCCCCAAACTGGCGCAAATCGATATCCACGATTTTATGGTCACAGGCCCCCAGGTGCAATGCCACTTTTTTTGCACATTCCAGCTCCACGCTATGGCGCTGGCCGTACCTGAAGCTTAAACTGTAAATATCAAACCCCCTGTCCCCGGCCATGGCCATGGCCGTGGTGGAGTCAATTCCCCCGGACGAGAGAACAACGGCTTTTTTTGTCATGGGCTATACTCCTCTTAAATCCGGATCCCAGATGATTTTGTGTTGTTGAAGGGACAGTCTTGCCCCCAGTCTGTCTTTAAGTATCCATGACGCCAGGTCCGAAAGTTCAATTAAGTCAAAAACCGGGCAGATGTGGATCTTTTCTCTGGGATGGTGCCCAAGGTGTGTTTTAATAATGGATGCGGCATATTCATAGTCCTGCCGTGACCCTATAACAAATTTTATTTCATCCCGGGCTGTTATGTGATTAAAGTTGTCAAAGAGAAATGAACCGGCTTCGCCGGACAAAGGGCACTTCACGTCGATAATCCGGGTACAGGCGGGGTCCACAGATGCAATGCTCAGGCTCCCATTGGTCTCCAGCAGCACCTGGTATCCTTTTTCCAAAAGTGCGGATATCAATGACGGTGTCCGGGACTGAATCAGCGGCTCGCCGCCGGTAATTTCCACCATGGGGCAGTCATAGGTTGCCACTTTGTCCATGATCTGACCTAGGGTCATGGGTGTGGGATCTGCTGCGGCATAGGTGGTGTCGCACCAGGAGCAGGATAAATTGCATCCGGAAAGCCGGACAAACACGCAGGCAAGGCCCGCCCAGGTGGATTCCCCCTGCAGACTGTAAAAGATTTCGCTGATGTCCAGGGACACTTATATCTCCTGGTAGGAAGATCCGCAGCCCGGACTTTCGAATACCACGACTTTCCGGACTTTGATGAATTCGGTGTTCAGGCGCCTGCACAGCTCGGAATAGAGAAATTTGGCCAGATTTTCCGCTGTGGGGTTGATTGATCCAAATTCGGCAATTTCATTAAGGTTGGTGTGGTCCAGTTTGCTTAAAATATCTTTGACCACACTTTTAACATCCCTGAAATCTATGCCCATGCCCAATTGGTTGAGCTTGGTGCAACGTATGTGCGCTTCAACAATCCAGTTATGGCCGTGCAGATTTGAGCAGTTGCCGTCATAGCCCCTCAGGGAATGGGCTGCTGCAAAATGGTCTTGGACACAAATGTCATATACGCCTGGCATAGGTACTCCCATTGTTAAATAAAATAGCCTGTTGATCTAAAAATCTAACATAATTTGGGATTTGAATCAAAAAAGTCAAGGTGGTTAATGTTTACTTTTTAAATTCATCCATGGATTTGTTATGCTTTGGGCAGGCGTCTAAGAAATATGAGAAGGACAAAAGAGGGCATGCCATGGCTGATATTATCCGCACATACCTTGAACGGCAAAAATATCTGATCATTGACGGCGCACTTGGCACCGAGCTTGAGCGCCGGGGGTGCAGCCTTGATGATCCGCTCTGGTCGGC
>JAKSBO010000291.1 GCA_022361095.1 Desulfobacterales bacterium
AATGGTTGTTTTGCCGGAACCGGACGGACCCACAAGTGCCGTAAGTTTACCGGCCGGAATAGAGAACGATACATCCTGCAGGGCGTACTGATCCTCTTTTGCATAGATAAAAGAGACCTGTGTGAACTCAATGTCAAATTGTTGAGGTATGGTTGGCGGAGAAGAGACCGCCAGTGTTTTGATGGCGCGCAATTCCGATATTTTGATTAACGCGGCATCCACAATATCAAAAACCTGGGTCAAACTTGAAAACAGAGACAACGGCTCGCTGAACCGCGAGATAATGACCAGCAGTGCCGCGGCTACGGACAGCGCCAGGCTGCCCTGTGCGATCATAAATACGCCCATGGTCAACACGGCAAGCAGACCGATCTCCACAATTCCGGACATCACCACCATGGGGGCAATAAGCGCCATGACTGATTTTTTCTGTACCTTTTTATGATTACGAAGTGCCGCCTGCAGCCCAACGGACCGCTCACCGGTCTGGTTGGTTGAACGAAGAACCGGCAGGCCCTGTACATATTCAAGCACATCCGATTCCACCTGGGCCAGGGCCTTGCCGCAAGCTATTTTTCCTTGGCTTGACCCGCTTCTGTGCCACTTTTGAACAGGCACCGCAATACAGAACAGCACAAGCATCGCACAAGCCAGGCGCCATTCAATCACAAAGGTGACAAGAATCAAAAGAACCGGCGGAATAACCGTCTGTATGATGACGGAACTGACAATCCCTATGGAGAGCACTGAGTATTCAACCCCGACGGAAAGGACATTATTCAATGTCCCTGTTTTATACGAATAGAGTTTTTCCAGGGGCATACTCTTGAGTTTTTCGCCAAGCTCAAGGCGCAGCCTGTGGGCGACATCCACGATGGTTCCCTTAAAATCAAAGTCATGCCCATACCACCTGAAATACAACCCAAGTGCCGCCAGCAGCCCCATGACCACAAGCCATAATATTGCACCGCCAACCAAAGGCTCCGCAACAAAAAGGCAGGAGAGCAGGGGGAAAAAACAGAGATACGCCAGGCCTTCGGCAGTAAAGGCGGCAACAAACAGCAGCATACTCCTTTTATATTCAGGGCTGTTATCTCCGGCGATTGTTTTCCCGGCCCGGTATGATTGTAAAAAGGTGGTCGGTTTTGTTTTCGGATCCATGACATCCCCCCTTATTTCTGAAGATTCCACGCCTGTGCCTGTTCGTAATTTTCCCAGAGAACGGCGTACACACTCTTATTGCCGATCAGCTCCCCATGGCGCCCTTTTTCTGCAACCCTGCCCTGGTCAAATACAACGATCTGGTTCACATCTCTGATGGTGGACAGTCTGTGGGCGATGATGATGACGGTTTTGCCGTGCATCAGGCTTGACACCGCCCGGATGATCTCCTCCTCGTTTTCGGGATCGGCAAATGCAGTGGCCTCGTCAAGCACAACAATGGGGGCATTTCGTAAAATTGCCCTGGCAATGGTTATTCTCTGCTTCTGCCCCCCCGAAAGCCTCAAGCCCCTGTCCCCGGCAACCGTGTCGTATCCGTTGGGAAGAGACAAAATAAAGTCATGGATCTGTGATGCCTTTGCCGCCGCATAAATCTCTTCATCCGGGGCATCCGGCTTGGCAAGTCTGATATTACCGGCAATGGTATCATTGAATAAAAAGGTGTCCTGGAAGACAAACGACACATGGTTCATCAGTGTTTCCGGCAACATATCGCGAACATCGGTTCCCCCAATCCTGATCCTGCCTTTTTCAACATCCCAGAACCGGGGAATCAATCTTGCCGCAGTGGTTTTTCCGGCACCGGACGGGCCGACCAGGGCCGTTACGGTCCCTTGCGGAACTTCAAAGCTGACATCGTGCAGGGCATAACGCGCTCTGTTTTCATACCTGAAACTCACCTGCTCAAACACCACAGATGCATCTTCGGGCGCTTCAGGATGCCCTGTCACCGGCATGGTCTCCATGGCCATGATATCCTGTATTCTCAATGCCCCGGCCTCGGATTTCTTTATGAAGTTATTGAGCCACATGAGCGGCATCATGGCATCGGCCATACCGGTACTGATCATCAAAAGCGCAATGAAATTGGGAAAGGCAAGGGTGCCTGCGGAGACAAAAAAGATACCCGCAGCAGTTACGGCCGCCAGTGTGGGCATGGGACTTAAGATCAGTATCCCCATCCTGGATGCATTGCCGGAATAGTCATACCACGACTTGACCGCCACCCGGAATTCATCCAGGGCCTTTGTGTATCTTTTAAAGGAACTTGTTCCGGCGTCAAAGGTCCTGACCACGGGCATGGCCTGCACAAACTCAATGACCGCCGAGTTGATCATCTCCTGGCTTTCATCATACTTTTTTCTGAGCACTTCATTGTCCCGCATGGCCAGACGCATGAAGACCCCGCCCAAAAGCAGCACAGCGATGCTGACCAGGGCAAGACGCCAGTCAATCAAAAACATCATGACCAGGGAGATCACCGGCCCTGCCAGGCTTTTGCCGATAAAGGGGGTGCTGTCCGCCACAAAAGCGTGGAGCATGTTCACGTCGTCCACAAGCACCTTTTTCAACGTTCCCGAACCGGTGCTGGTGATAAACCCCAGCGGCAGTTTTGCCAGATGATCGGAAAGCCTGGTTCTCAGAATCTGTTCAAGACGAAAGGCGCCCAGGTGGGAAATCACAAAGGCGCCTTTGCGGCACAGAAAATTTATGATGACCAGAACGGCAATCAGGGCCAGCAGCGGCCCAAGATGAACGCTGAGTCCGAATACGGCCGCAGGGTTTCCGGTTACAACGGCGTTCAGTGCCCCGGCCATGAAATAGATACTGACAATGGAAGCCACCGCGCCAATGGCTGCAGTGGCCATTGCCGGATAAATCCAGGACATAACCGGCGCCATAATCGCCCACAACCCTTGTTTTATTTCGTTCTTTTGCATTTTTGTTCATCCAGCCTTCTCTTGTTTTTGACTTTCTTCCTTTGGAAAACCAATGAATACAACCTACTATGAGAAACAAAAAAAAGCTGTCGGATGCGGAACAAATGATATCTGCGGCTGAAAGAACCTCTTTTTTCAAATATTGTTTGGCAGAACCACCAAAATCTCCCTTGAACCCTGGACGGAAACGGCTGATGTTGATATACCCCGCCTGCCCTAAGGCCTGGGGGGGTATCATGGGAAAACCGCTTTAAATCAGGGCTGTCTGCCGGCGTGCCCCACGCTGTTGATCACCGCCTAAAGGCTGAATCTGACAGCCGTGTACACACTGGTATTGTCCTCGAACTGGCCGAAAAAGGTATGCATTTCACTGCCTGTGAATATATTGGCACCGGCTTCCACCGTGATATCATCCGACCACTTATACGCTGCCCGGGGCCTTAAATAGGCATCCTGGTCACTGGGACTCCAATAGGAGGAGAGGGACAATTCAAGGTTCTGGTTCATCAAAAGCCAAGTCAGTTGCAGGGTGATCACATGCCTGAACCGGTCCCGGGGCGCGCCCTGAACCAGGTTGTCTTCATAGCTGCCGTAGTGAAGCATCTGCTCCACGTAGTACTGGAGCCCGGCATTGAAATCCATGGCCAGGTCCTGATTGTATCCGACCAGATACCGCAGTTCCGAGTTATTGATCATGGGATCGGTGCCGTCAGAGTCCCGGCCGGACCTGTAATAGGCAAATTCAAGGTTTCCGATACCCCGGCCGACATTGCCCCGGGCACTGAATCCGTACACGGACAATTCAGGAAAAAGGTATTCCCCTGAACCGGACCGGCCGCTTGGCCGTTTCCAAAAGCCCCGGTATCCGTATAACGCCAACTCATAGTTACGGATGTTTTTGTACAGGCGAAGGGCAATCTCGTAATCCTTGAACCATTGATCCGGGACCTGTGTATTGATCAAATTGTCCCGGCCGGCAAGTTCGCTGCCGTTCCAGTATGAAACATACTCCCCGGTAATGTACCGGTCAGGGTCAAACCGGGGCGTGTAGACCAGGTCAACATTAGCAAACGAGGTAAAAAAACTGACCTTCACAGCGTCGGACGGGGCCTTGAGATATTCACTGTCCCGGCCGATGAAGTAGGACTGCCAGTCTTTGGGAAAAAGGTCGTTGAGAAAGACCAGGTCACCGGTGCCCCATGTCAGCACCTGGCGGCCGATCTTTATATCCAGGACATCCGAGGGCCTGGCAAACATCCAGGCCTCCCGGGTGTCGTACTCCCCTTTTTCGGTAATTCCGTCTGCCCACAGATCACCTTTGTATTTAAATTCCGCCCATGACGTGTAGGTGAACAGTTCGGCCTGGAGCCGGGATTCCAACACAGAGGTCTGCTTTTGCCGGGGATCGTCCTGGATACGGCACCCGGCCCGAAATTCCAGAAATCCGTTTAATTCCACAGGGGAAAACACCTTGAAATCATCTCCGGCCCAGGCCGCCCGGGTGCAAAAAACCGAAATCAAGAGTATCCCCCAAAACAGGAATCCCTTGAACACCTGTTGTTTAACGCCTGACATCTCTGGGGGGCCTCCTCAAATACCGCTCGGTAAACAGATCCGTGCCGAATCCGGTATTGTAGCGGATTCCGGAAAATGCCATTGTTGTCCGGCTGCCGGTCTCAAAGTTTCTGGCTTCCGTGAGGACCGCCGTGGGATAAGCAACACTGCGGTTGTCTTCCCGGGCGTCAATGTTCTCAAGTTTCATCACCTTGATCTGCCTGGCGCAAAGGTCTCCTTGTTTATAATAGGACATCTTCATGGGCATGAAGGTCTCTTTGTCGATGTAGGAGATCGAATATTCAAATTCCACACTGTCCGGATCTTTTGGGACGCTTTTGATGATATAGGACCGTTCCGTTGTGCCGGTTAACGTGTGAACGTCTTCTTCGGGGCTGCGGCCGGATATGTCCTCATAAAGGAAATCAGACCCCACAAAACTGGTTCTCTTGTCCCCGGCTGCGATCCGTTTGACCAGATCAAGGCTTGGCATATAGAGCCAGCGGTCATCGTCATTCTCCAGGGCAGCATGCTTGTGCACCATGAACACCATCTTTCTTACGTCGGCCGGGGCCTGGAAGTATGTAAAATAGAGCTGGTCCCGGTCTTTGGCGTCGGCATTTTTCCGGAGGATATTAAAGGCCCGGCGCCGGATACGGCCCTGGCTGTCCGTGATCTCCATCTTAACGGACCCCTTGGTATCCTGCCCCTGGTAAAGGGCCATATGATTGCCCCGCCTTACGATTTCAGAAGCGGTCAGGGCACCCTCCCCGGCATACAGGGTGCCGGGCAGCAGGATGCATATGACGATGGCGGTAAACATTACTTTCATTTTTTTACTCCTCTTATTTTGTCCCCCCGCAGGCCAGTGACTGCCCTGCGGGGGTATGATTGTTATTCTAGGAAGTATGAACCAAATCTTTCTTTTTTATTTTTCTCTCCGGTTCTTTTCCGGGATAGAGCCCTTTGAAAAAAAACTTTTCACCTATGGTCAATATGGCGGGCAGCGCCAGAAGCGTAATAAGTCCCGAGCATGACAGGATCATGAAAAGCATGATGCCCGTGGTCTTGTAGGGGACAAGGGAGGCCACCAGCAGCGGCAGAAACCCGATGGCAATGACCAGAACATTCCGGCTGATGGCCCGGGCCGGTTCCCCGAACATGTGGCCGACCACCCGGCCCCAGTTTCCCTTTTCCCGGTATCCGGCCCTGGAACGTTCCAGGAAATGGATGGCAAAATCCACGGCCATGCCGATGGACAGAGCACTGAGCACTGCAATGGGCAGATCATAATCCTTACCCACGATCCCTGTAATGCCGTAGATGGCCCCCAGGGTGATGGTCAGGGGTACCATGCACAGCCCGCCCCACAGCAGGGAGCGGAACAGATACGACATCATGATAAATACAATCAAAAAGCTGCCGGCAAAGGATTTCAAAAAGCCCCAGACCAGTTTGCCCTCAAGCACCAGGTTGATGTAATGAAGGCCGGCCCACCGGTAAGTCAGGGATGCCGGCAGGGGATTGGCCTCCACATAGGACCGGACTTCGGCCACGGTTGCCTTTGTATTGATGCTGTCACCGGTGGGAAACTGCAGCCGGATATTGGCATGGGAATAGTCCGGCGTGACCATGTGCCACAGATCGTTGGGCCTGTGGCTCTGCTGGTATTGCAAATAGCATTCGGAAACACTCTGGAAACGCCGGGGAATGGCAAAACTTTCGGGGCGGCCATCGGTCAGTTCCTGGTTGACCTTGCGGACCACATCCGCCACAGAGCTCGCTTTTCCGATCAAACCGGTCTCCAGCAGATGATCCTGGAGATCCGCCATATAGGAGAGTACCTCCGGACGTTTGAAGGGTTTGTTTCTCTCCCTTTCCAGTTCGAAGAACACCTGCAGTTCCCTGAGTGTAAAGGCGGTCTCTTCGGATGCCCCCACAGCCATTTTGTCCAGATGATGCCCCACACCGTTCACAAAAGCGTAAAAATCACTTGCGTCTTGGGCAATACCCGGCAGTTCCCGGGCAAGGTTTGCGGCAAGGTCCGGTGCCCGGGGGAACTCGTCCTCAATGGTCAGGGCAAATTCCGCCAGTCCCTGGGTCAACTTTTGAATTTCAAACCTGTCCGGCCTTTGCAGCCCGGGGCTTTCAAGGACCAGGTAGGCCATATAGGTACCGCCGAAATGCTTGTTCAAAGCGGTATCTGCCTGGCGTATGGGGTGGCTTAAGTCAAACCGTTTGGCATAATTATCGTTGATCCGGATCTGGTTGATACCCCAGATTGACACCATGATCCCGGCAACCAGCAGTACAAGAATAAGCGCTGCACGCCTGTGGGTAAAACGGCCCAGGGCCGCCAGGGGGCGGACCAGCCAGCTTTTCCTTCCGCCCTGGGCGGTCAGGCCGAAATCGGCCAAGGCCTTTTCGGGCATCATCATGATGTAGGCCGGGACAAAAAAGATGGTTACGGCCCAGGCAATCATGACCCCGATACTGAGAAAAAGGCCGAAAACCCGTGCCGGGGGAATCGGGGCCAGGGTCAGTGAAAGGAACCCCGCCGCAGTGGTCAAAGAGGTATAAAGCATGGGGGCAAACAGGGTGGACATCACCTGGCGAACGGTCTCTTTCCGCCCCTTTTCCGGGGTGTAGACATCAAAAAATTCAGACAACACATGCACGGAATCCACCATGGCAATGGACATAAGAAAAATGGGGAGCATGGAGCTTAGAATATGAACCGGAAATCCGACGGCAATCATCAGCCCCATGGCGGCAACAATGGAAACCGTGGCAATGATCATGGGCAGAATAATGATCCGCCATTTGCGGAAAAACAAAAAAAGCAATGCAAAGATCACTGCCATGGCAAGGGGCGAGGCTGTGCTCATCTGGGTGAACATTTCAACACCAATGGCACCTTCAGCCACAGGCAGCCCGGTAATATGGAACTGATCATCCCCTGTGAATGCCCCGGTCTTTTCCTGCAATGCCTTGTATACCTTGTAACTGAGCAGCTTATCCGTTAGCGGCAGATAAATACAGATTGCCCGGCCGTCCCCGGAGATCATCTGACCTTTTAAAAGGGGGTTGGAAAGGGCCTTTTGCCGGATTTCACGGGCTTGTGCCCGGGTTTTGGGCGGCTCTTCCATGAGCCACTCGAACTTTATGGTCCCGGGCCCCTGCCGGCTCATATGATCCACAAGGGACGGGGCGATCATATCCGCCTCAATAACCCCGGACATTCTTGCCGGGTTATTTTCATCCGGCCACCGGAGCGTTTTGGCAAATTTCGTCAGTTCATAGATCCGCTTCAGGGTATTTGGATTAAACACCCCGTCGGGATCTTTTTCGTTGATCACCCCCAGCACCACCGTATCACTGAGGTCAAAGCGCTTTTTTGCCGCGTTGTGGAACACCCGGGCAGGCTCGGTTATTTCAAGCATGTTTTCGGGGTCCGTATCCATTTTCACCAAGGGGAAAAAGGCACCGGTAGCCAGGGTGAGCACCAGGGTGCAGACCATGACCAGCCTGTAACGCGTGACTGAAAAATCAATAATTCGTTCTTTAAATGGTTTCATTTTTACCTCGCAAATAAAGTTAAGCAGCTTAACTGTTTAGCCAAAAAAATATGGCTGATCTATCTATCCGTGTCCGTCTTGTCCCGTTGGCAGATGCGGTTCTCCATTATGGCACCAAGGGATTCCAGCACCACGGAAAGTGTGGCAATCTGCAGGATGGAAAAGGGTTCCAGCCCTTTGATCAATTTCTTGTAATCCTTTCCGTGATGCCTTTCATGGGCCTGGAAAGCCTGCCATCCCAAAGGGGTGAGGGACAATTCAAACTCCTTGTTGCTGTGGGCGGCCTGCCGCTTCAAAAGAAAGCCTTTCTGGGTCAGCTTTTTAACCATCTGGGACGCCCCGCTTTTGGTGATTCCAAAGCAATCCGCCACCCGGGTGACGCTCATCTTCCGATTTTCACCGATCACCTGGATGGTATGCGCTTCCCGGGTTGACACCTCCGTTTGGCTGTTAACCGGAATAGGCATCTCTTCTATTCTCTGGTAAAGGGTTGAAATACGCAAAAGCTCACCAATGATTGTTTTTATCAAATCCGTTTTATCTTTCATAAAAAAACAGTAAAGCAGCTTAACCTTTCTGTCAAGTTCCTTTTTTTCCGTTGAAAACCAATTTCTATATGAGCTGTTATTCATCGGGGGGGTTATTGGGTTCCTGCATTCAATAGCTTCTGTGCCCTTTTCCCCTGCCTTTTGAATGGTGTTTGCAATGCCCATTTTCGCTGTCTGTGTCATTTGTACGCGCCTTTCAAAACCTGCCGCGCTCTGTCTGCCGGGTCAAATTCACTATCAGAATAAACAAAATTCATGCATTGACATAAATAACTTGTTTATATATGGATATAAAAATTAGACTCGACTATTAATTTTTAAAAAGCCGATCTTTTTTGATTATTAAGGAAAAACAAATTGGATAAAACAATCAGCTTGGAGTTCAGTTATAATAATTTTATCACCCATCACGGGGAAAAAATATGCACCCATACCGAACCTGAGCCCAATGAATTTTCCTGGTTATGTCCCCGGGAACTGGGATACGGCAACTTCCACAGGATAAAGATCCGGCCCGGGTTTGACCTGTGGCTGACAGACTGTTCCTTTAGCCGGGATATCATTTTTAAAAATTATGATATCCCGGCTACGATCCAGTTCAACTTTACCCTTTCCGGGCACTACCGTGTCCGCCTTAACGGCAGCCCAAACTTTGAACGATATTTTGGCGAATTTCATGGAATCAGCTACTATAATGATGAATACGCCTATTGCAGGTTAATCCATGATGTTCCTGCACGCAGTGTATCCTTAACCCTTCAACCGGATGTTTTTTTAACCTTCTACAAAGAACACCTTCACCTGATGCCCCCCATTATTCACGATATGATCCGGGGCAAGGTAAACACCGGATATCTTTACCAAAGCACGATCACGCCGGCTATCCGGGAGGCCATCCATCAAATCAGCGGATGCCGGCTCCAGGGAATTGCCCGCAGACTGTTTCTTGAAAGCAAGGCATTGGAGCTGCTTTCGCTCCAACTGGATCAAATATGCACAAGTTCCCTTTCCAGCCCGCCATGCGCGAGAATCCATCCCCAGGATAAAAAACAGGTTGAAGGCGTCCGGGATCTTCTTGACGGCAATCTGGAGACCCCTCCCAGCCTGCAGCAACTGGCCAAAGCGGCAGGCATGTCCCACCCCAAACTCAACCGGTGTTTTAAAGAGATGTATGGGATGACGGTTTTCCAATATCTCAGAACGGAGCGGCTCAACAGGGCAAAAATAATGATCCAGGAACAAGGCTACTCGGTGACCGAAACCGCCTTTCAGGTCGGATACGATTCAGTGAGCCATTTTTCCCAGGTTTATAAAAAACAATTCGGGGCCTCCCCCAGTGCCTCGGGCAGATTGATGACCGAAGGCTGAAGCCGGCCGGGCCATTAAAAAACGTCAACCGTATCAAACACCCCTTTAAAGTTGATTTTTCGTACCAGACCCGGTATGGATTAGCCAGTGTAAATGACAGCCGTGGGCTGCCCTGGCATGTTGACTTCCAGGCAATCCCTAAACCCGGAAATAAAGTTAATTCAACGAATTGCTGTGATATTCATATACCCCATTGGAGACGGCTATGCGGTTTGAGTGCAGGGGCCTGACCTTCACCTACCCGGAGGCGGGCAAACCGGTCCTTGAGAATCTTAATTTTTCCATGGCCGCACCGGGATTTAATGCGGTTTTCGGGCCATCCGGCGTGGGCAAAACCTCCTTTGCAAGAATCCTTGCCGGCGGCGGCAGCGGCCCCGGTGGAAATGCGCTGATTTATGAAGATATTTCCACCATTTTATACTCTTACAACCAGGAGCGTCTGCCCGGCTGGTCCAGCACCGGCAGCCACCTGGAAAAGGTGTGCCCCTCAAAGAATGCAGACCTTAAAAAAGAGCTGATTAAAATATTTAAAGTGGATGCCCTGTTGGCGTCACGCTTTTCCCAGTTGTCCATGGGCCAGCAGAACCGGATGAACCTTATCCGTTACCTTATCCAGGATTTTGATCTGCTGATACTGGATGAAAGCCTTGCCAATGTGGATGAAGCCTTGCGGGAAACCATTGTCCTGGCCATAAAAGAGATGTTTCCGGCCAAACTGTTTCTCTATATTTCCCACAATCTCATGGAAGTGGCACGTTTTTGCAAGGAGATCCTTGTACTGAGCCGTCCCGGAAAAGGCAAAGGCGCCGTCGTGGTCCAGGGCCGGAATTATAAAACCGGATATACGGCAGATCCCCGGGCCATTGACCGGACCATGCTGGAGATTATGAATGCTGTTTAGACGCATCTACCAGTTCCTGATTGTCTATTGCCTTGGCGTTACAGGTCTTTTAGCCGTAAAATATGCAACAGGCCTGTCCGATTATGTCATTCCCGGGGTACCGCTGATCTTTGATACGGCCCACCGGATGCTGGCCGGCTATTTCCTTGACGTGTTCAACACCCTTTCCGTGACGGTGCTGGGCCAGATGATCTCCATTGCCATGGCCTTTTTTGTGGGCATCATCGGCCGCAAATCATCCTGGGCAGGTTCGTTTATCAAGGTCATGGCCTATAACATCCAGGCCTATCCCATTGTGGCCCTGGCCCCGATCATTTTTATTCTCCTGGGTGACGGATTTTTATCCCGCCTGCTCATTGCCTCCATGATCTGTTATTTCCCGTTGCTGTTGTCGGTGTTGGGGATCATGGCCTCACCCATCAAGGACATTGAACATTTTTACATTGCCACCGGCCGGATGCGCTGGCAGCTGGAAGTCAAAATCCGGGCCTTTGAAAACTTAAACAAGCTGACCACGGTGATTGCAGGCTCATCCACGCTGGCCATGGCCGGTACCATTGTGGCCGAGTTTATTGCCGCAGATCAAGGCATCGGTTACAGTATACGCATCGCCCTGTACCAGAGCGATCTTGCCGGCATCCTTGTGGCCCTGTTCGCCATCGGCATTATCATCTCGGTTTACCAGGGTATCCTGGAAACTGTGGGTGAACAGATGAAAAACAAATGGTCTGCACCAAAGGGAGGCGATCTGATATGAATCAAACAATAAAAACCAACACCGTAATCCGGGCAGGACTCATGGTCCTGTGCATGATTCTTTTTGTTACAACGGCACCCGCCTTTGCAGGCGATAGGCTCAACTACCGCCTGAAATGGTTGTTCAACACCTCTGTGGCCGGTGACATCGTTGCCGATACCGGCGATTTTTTTAAAAAAGCAGGGCTGGATGTCTCCGTGAATGAAGGCGGGGCCGGGAAAAATGCCATCAAGGAGCTGGAGCTGGGATATGCGGACTTTGGCGTGGCATCCGCCGACCAGGTCATCCGGGCCCTTGAAAAAGGTGCGGACGTGGTGGTTTTGGCCCAGCTCTTCCAGGTCAATCCCATGCAGTGGATATACCGGTCGGACCAGCCTGAAATCAAAACGCTTGCCGATTTAAAGGGCCGGCATATGGGGGTTACCTTCGGGGGAAATGATGAAACCGTCATGAACACCCTTTTAGCCAAAGCAGGCCTTACGTCAAGGGATGTCCGCATCTCAAGCGTCCGGTTTGATTTCACGCCGTTTTTAAAAAAAAAGGTGGATGTGTGGCCGGTATACCGCAACTCCCAGGGAGTAATCCTGGAAGAGCGGCTGGCCGCGGAAAACGAACAGGTAAAATTCTTCAACCCCGCAGACTACGGTGTCTCCTTTGTGGCCAATTCGATTGTGACGTCAGGCACCATGATGAAAAAACACCCGGACACGGTAAAAGCCTTTATGACGGCGCTGCTGGCAGCCTGGGAATTTGCCATGGACCCGGCCAATGAGCCCCGGGTTTTAGCGCTAATTAAAAAAAAGGATAAAGGCATCAGGGACGAAATCCGTAAAAAACAGCTTAACGCCACCCGGCCTTTAATCAAACCCGGCAACGAGACAAAGATCGGCATTATTGATACCAAGGCTTGGCAGCAGACCGAAAACATCATGCTCAAGGAAAAACAGATCGCGGCCCCGGTTCATGTGACCAGCCGCCTGGTTGGGCCTAAAAAATAGAATAATGCGATAAATCAGCCCCAACGTTTTAGGAGTCATGGGGATTTTAGCTTCAATACATTCAAAGTTTATCACTGTAGCAGATTACCGCAAAACCTTACTAACGGTCATGGGCCGACGTGGTCTATCAGCACCCAGGCTCGCCCCAAAACAAAGTTTGAAAAATCTGAGTAGCTGACCCAGACTCTCTTATAGCATACATTCCGCACTCAATTTTATGATTCTTTGACAATTTATTCGACGATTGCATAACTCTTACGGCACAAAGAAG
>JAKSBO010000642.1 GCA_022361095.1 Desulfobacterales bacterium
TGTGCATGCCGCCTTTTTTCGATGACCCTGAAGAGGCAAGAGCATACTTTAAACGACTTAAACAGATCAGCAAAGAGATTGAACGGCTTAATCTTCCCTCCGCAGACATGATCCATTTATCCATGGGTATGAGCAATGATTTTACCGTGGCCGTTGAAGAAGGATCGACCTTAGTGCGTGTGGGCACAGCCATTTTCGGAGCTCGGGGGTGAAAGTTCTTTTGCATACCTGCTGCGGCCCGTGCACCATCTATCCCCTTGAGGCATTAAGACGTATGGACATGGAGGTCATGGGGTATTTTTATCGGCATAATATTCATCCGTTCACCGAGTGCATGAAGCGCGAAGAAACCTTACGCGATTACGCGGATCAGGTGAATCTGAAAATGGTGTGGCAAAAGGGGTATGAACTCGAAAAATTTTTGCGCGCCGTGACATTCAGGGAAGAAAACAGGTGCAGATACTGCTACCACGCGCGCCTTAAAGCCAGTGCCCTGGTTGCCAAAAAGGGAAAGTTTGACGGATTTTCAACCACCCTGCTCTATTCAAAATTCCAGAACCATAGGATGATCACGGAAATCGGCCAGGGCCTGGCAAAACAATATGGACTGAAATTCATTTACCAGGACTTTCGTGAAGGCTGGAAACAGGGTATAGAGACTTCAAAGACGTTAGGCATGTATCGTCAGCAGTATTGCGGTTGCATTTACAGTGAAAAAGACCGGTACTTTCAGCAGAAGGATGATACGCCTTAAGTTTTTTTGGAAGAGGGATGATAGACCAGGTCGGTCCTTGGGTATCATTTCAGACATCATGTATCTTTCGGAAGCTTGAACTGTTTACTATCCATTCTGTGACGGGTAAGCAGGCGGTTTAACTGTGCCGATGGTTTAAATTGTTATATGAACGACTGGACAAGTTACCCAAAGCCTTCAAGCTTTTTTGCGGGCTCTGTCTGGCGGCTGATATGCCAGGCCGTGGCTGTTGTAGTCAAATATAAAACTTGACTTTGGTGAGTATTTCATGTAGCTGAAATTGGAGTATGGGAAAATCTCATACAACCAAACACAAAAATTTCATAGCCAATATAATCTGCATCTTTATTTCACAGTCAGGGTCGAATTGGCAATTTGTGTGTACGTCATTAATCTGAATTTCAAAAATATATAATCGTAATTTCATGACAATGACTTTTCGCAAAAAATCGGGTCTTTTGCCGCCCCGGCTCCAAGACGCTGTTGATGAGTATGAAGCCATCACCGGGGAACGGGTTAATATGAAACAGGTCGATCCTGACCGGCCTGTTGTCCGGAAACATTACAAGCGTTTTTTACAAAAAAACTTTGTAATCAACATGGGGGCAAACGAGGGGGAGCGACTCTCCTTGAGAATGGGAATAAAGCCCATGATCAGAGAAATTGTTTCCAAAGAGGGCATCGGCGAATTCAAATCAGTCTGTGACGCCGAGGGGTGGAAGTACTTGATATCACCGGTTCCGGTGCGGGAAAACTGCTACAACGGGCATGTTGGATTTAACAAGACCGGCATGGGGGACCTTGGCTTGGATCATGCTGAGCAATATATAGTTTACGCAGGACACGACCGGAATCTGCTCGGTTCTGCATGTGAACTGGAGAGAAGAATGATAAGCACCGATACCCAGACCTCCCCCTGGGACACAATCAAATTGGGAATCACCTTAGGTTACCCCAAATGTTGTTCCGAAGCGTTTTCAAAAATTAATTCAACCCGGAATCAGCCATATATTCAAAATAGTTTTCAGCGGACAAAAATACCGAACCGTTTTTTAAACAATCTGTCACTGGAGCTTTTTCATTACATCGGCTGGACACCGTGCCGTTATGATTGTCCGGAAAGCATTGACTTTGCGGCTAAAATCGACAGACACCTCAATCAATTGGGGCACCCCGGCAGGGTAAATGCTCTCAAATATCTGGGGATGCCTAAATTATACATCGATGACAGACGCCAGATACTTTTTCACGGAAAAAAATTGTCCGGCAACGCAATTGCCTATACGGCAGTCTTTTCCCCCTGCGCCTTTAGCAAGAACAATGGTGCAACCTTGTTTGACTGGATATTTTATGCCCACCTGGCGTCGGTTTTTGCCTCTGGCGATCGGGTGTTTTTTACAGACAATCGGAGTGTCGATATTTTTTCGGGAACCCGGAAGATCACAAATCTGGAACTGCCAAAAGACGCTTTATGGTTCATATTTCAATAGGCTTGTCCTGATCGGAAGCATACTTTTTTTGCGGTACTATAAGTACATGGGCTGATCCGGCCTGTCAGCACCCAGGCTCAGTCAGCAAGAAACAAGAGATAAATTCAGCAGCGTATCAAAATTTTTAATAAAAAATCAGGAGATATGTCATGGGCAATCCTTCGGTCAACCCCTCAAATGTTGTAATCAACAATCCCATCACGGAGATCGGAAGCCAAAAGATCCCCAACGCCCCGGAAAAGGTCTTTGCCCTGCAAATAAGCGAATTGGGAAAGATCCAATTTTTTGTGGCCCAGGTGCAACATCTCGGGGTTCAAAATTTTTCGGAACAATACGGGAATTTCCAGGACAAGGCCCTGGAGAATAAAGCAACGCTGCTTTTCAAAAACCTGCAGGAGTCGGCCGGGCAGTTCGGATCAGACACCCTGGACATCATGAAAACCATCGGCACAGATAACCCGCCCGACAATCCGTTCGCATATATCATTTGGACGGCGTCCAAAATCCAAAGCATCGCCATGAACATTTCCAACTTCATGGAATCCGGTTTACCGGCCATAAGCCGGGAAAAGGACCCGGCCAAACGGGCTGAGGACCTCAAACAACTGCTGACCTACGAAGGGGCGGGGGTTTATTCCTATTTGACGGAACTGAAGAATTATTCCCAGGGACTTAACAAGGCGCTCAATTCATATTTTTCCGATATTCTGAAACCTGCCGGGCATGCCTTTGGAGAATATTTCGCTCCTGCTACAGTTCTGTCGGTTGCTGAAAAAAATGTAACCCCATTGAGTGGCCCCGGCAGAATTCAACGGATGGGCATAAATAATTTTAAACTGGTGATGAGTACTTACGACTGGTGCATCGGCGGTTCAAAAGGGCAACTCAAATTATCGGCTCTTCCGCCGCTTTTCCCGGTATCTGCACCGGCCTTTGACGTGGAGATTGCCCAACGCGCCGCGCTGCTGAAACAGATCGGGGACGACAATGCAGTAATCAATAAACTGGGAACAGATGAACAGAAACAATCCGCCCTTGTGGCCCAGGTCGGCGGCATGCTTGACCAATCCGATATCGTGCATGATTCAGCCCAGACATTGTTGAAAGCCGCCACGGGTATGGCGGAAGGGTTTTCAAAATGTGCCGCTGATGTGCTGGCGATTTCAAATGCCATCACCCCTGAAAACATGAAAGATTTGACGGTATTCATGGCAAACACCGGGCTGAATACGGCAAAGGATGCCTGGGCAGAGGTCCAGACCACCGCCAACGCATTCATCAATTGCGCTAAAATGATGTAAAAAACATCATTTTGACAATTCAGTGCAGTCTGTTCGATGCCTGATATGATTTTTTCCCGGCTTGCCCGGGCAACCCCACAAAAAGAAAGGAAAAATCATGGCAGACCCCAGTGTTAACCCAAAAAATGTTTTAGTCAAAAATGAAAACACCGATCTACCCCCTGAATTACCACCACCCCCCGAAAAAGTATTTGCATTGCAAGTGAA
>JAKSBO010000957.1 GCA_022361095.1 Desulfobacterales bacterium
AAAAAAATCGTTTTATTCCCTGCTATTCCCACCAGGCTGACAATGATGCAAGTATCCCACGAACACGGTTCTCCGTATCTTGAAGATCATGCGCATCAGGCCGCCCTTCAATATTCCCCAAGCGTCCCCCTTGGTTAAGCTCCGGCCGGTTGGCGAACTGACCCGGCACATGCCATTCGTCCAACACGATAAAGCCCAGGTGCGCCAGGGCGGAACGCAGCCAGAGTGTCATGGGGACAGCTTCGCCAACGCCAATATGCGGTCCCCCGAAAGTGGCAAAACAAACAGCAAATTTGCCGGGAATAATAGGTGCTGCCGGTTTGATCCGTCCTTGTTTATTGGCTGTTTTCATGGTGCGCTGGACAAATGCTGTCAGGGTTTTGGTGGGTAACCAGTCGATGACCCCGGAGCCGATAAAAACAAGATCATGGTCCAGCAAATCGATATCCGTATCTTTATTCACTTTCACGATTTGCGAGGGCACTGATTTGGCTGAGGTTTCATATATCCTTTGGGCAACTTTTTCCGTATTTCCACTCAAAGAGTCGTAAATAACCAATGCATCCATTTTTTTCTCCTTTGCTGATTTTTATATCCTGAAATTAAATCATCTTGACAAAATCATACTGTGTAGTATGTTGTTTGTCATATACCGGTCTCAATGAGATCTGTCAATAGAAATCATACTATGTAGTTTGTTTTTTAGATTATAACCTCTGGGTAGACCACATATGAAAAAAATAGAACAAAACAAAAAATTAAAGATTCAGCGCATACTCAAAGCCGCCCAGGAACTATTTCAATCAAACGGATTCATCGGCACCAGCATGGATAAAATTGCCGAGCAGGCCCATGTAACCAAACAAACGGTGTATCGATATTTCGAATCCAAAGAGGCGCTTTTCAAATCGGCACTGGAAGCCCAGCGACTGGATGCGAATAATAATTTTTTGGACGCACTGGACCTGGAAGACACCACAAAAGCCCTGAACGCCTTTGCCGTTGGATTCATTGAAAGACATTTATCCAAGGCGCACCTGGCCAATATCCGTTTGCTGGTGTCCGAGGGTCCCATGGTCCCGGAAATCACACGCGCTTTTTATGCTGTCGGTCCCACGAAAACCAAAGCCAGCCTTGCACGGTTTTTTAAAGAACGGTTCAATATTGAAAACGCTCAATACGAGATTGATGTTTTTTTGAGTATTCTTCTGTCCATGCGTATGACCGTACTTACCGGTTTGGTTGAGCCGCCGTCGCCGGCAAAGATCCGGCAGCATTCCGCCAAAGCGGTCAAGAGCGTTCTGAAATTACTGGATTTATAACAGCGGAAACTGCAATTGATGGTCAAATATCATTTTCATCAACGATAAAGGAGATCCCCAAGTGAATTTATTCCCGTTAAATAATCAAAGTGTCTGGAGCAATCTGTGGCTCAATGAATTAAAAAATGATCCCGAGAAAAACCCAGGTACGGATCATTATAAAAAATGGGACAACCGCGCCCAAAAGTTCGACAAACAGTCCGCAACACCAGAAGCGCTTGCCCGCAAAGAACATATTTTATCCATGCTCAGGCAAGCCGGGGCCCTTCAAACCGGAAGCCGTGTTCTGGATGTGGGTGCCGGATCGGGAAACTGGGCCGTTTCCATGGCTGAGATGGGGGCAAGCGTAGTTGCCCTGGAACCTTCCGGTGGTATGGTTGAAATACTTAAAAAGAAAATTGACGCTATGGGCTTTGGGCCTGATCAAATCCGGATTGTGCAGCAGACATGGCAGGATGTAAATCTGGAAAAAGAGGGGCTGGCCGGTCAGTTTGACCTGGTCTTTTCCTCCATGAATCCTGGTGTTTGTGACCCGGTGACTTTGGAAAAAGTCATGCAGGCTTCTCGAAATTTCTGCTACCTGAGCATCTTTTCCGGCGGTGGCCCCCGCAGTTTTTACAACACTCTGTGGAAGGAGATCACGGGCCAGGCCCTTGAAGGCACATCATGGGATTTCATTTATCCTTTCACCTATGTTTACGCCCAAGGATACCGCCCCCAGATCGATTTCAATGTCTGGGCCCTTGACCGAAAAGAGACCATTGATGAAGCCCTGGATAATATAACTTTTTTTGCCCAGGGTGTAGCAGACATTACACCGGAGATTCACCAAAAACTGAAAGCATATGTGACCAGCCAGGCTGTTAACGGCGTTTTTCACCATAAACAAACCGTTTGCCAAGGCGTTATGCTTTGGCAGGTTGGGTAGAGCAGGAGACAAGCCTGTATTTCATTGCTGATTCGTTGGGTGTGGATGTTCATGCTGCCGGAAATCACCCCCTGATTATATTCACCCGAGTAAATACCGGGAAATTTTTTTATCAGCCCCATGCTGAAATTTTCATTTTCCAGATGTTCGGCCGGACACAATCATCGTTCCCTTGACCCATGCCCCCGGTTCAAGTGCCGGATGGTGCTGGGCCTAGGAAACCTGGTCCGGACCGGAACCGGCCATGAAGGTCTGCCCGGCCGGCACCGGAACAATGTTATCCGGTTCCTTCAGGGGATGGATATTGACCAGGCCCTGGGCAACGTAAATCAGGGTCCCCGCTTTGGAACAGCGAAGACTGACGCGGGTGCCCACCGCCTCAAACCCGGCATCGGGCGAGGCTACCCAAAAGGGCCTTTTGCTGCCAAGGCCCTGTAAATCCTTCCCGGTTTCCATAAAAATTTTCCTGAGGTGAGCTGGATTTCCCGCACACCCCGGTAAAAATGAACGCAGATTTTAGATGCGGTGTTTAAAAAGATGCGGCTGTCGTCAGGCAGGCCGATGGCCCGGGGCTGACCTTTAAGTGTGGCATGGGGTTGATGGACCTGACGCTTTGGCCCAAAAATGGTGACATATCTGTCGCTTTGGATTTACTTCATTTGCCCTTTCTTTTATCAAGTACCTCTCTGGTAACTTTAGCTAGATCATAAATAGAAAGTGGTTTGTCCAGAAATGCCGCCACCTCCAGATCCTTTGCTTTCTCCTTGTCCAATTTTTCACTGTAACCAGAACAGATGATAATAGGAATATCAGATCTAATACCCATAATTTTTTTGGCTAACTCGCTTCCAACAATACCTGGCATAGCCATATCTGTAATTACAAGATCAAATTCTTCTGGATTGGCTTTAAAAAGTATAAAGGCTTCATTACTGTCGCTTATTCCGGTGACTCGATATCCATATTTTTCGAGCGCTCTGACCCCTAAGTTTACTATTGAATCCTCATCGTCAACGAATAAAATATGTTCGTTGCCATTTATCGTTAGATTATTTACGGATAAATCTTTTTCAATAGTCGTAGCTTCAAGACTAATTGGTAAAAAAA
>JAKSBO010000343.1 GCA_022361095.1 Desulfobacterales bacterium
CGCTTGTATTCAGATGAAATCGGACTTTATCTATCCTGCTGAAGGTCAGTTAGGCGAATTTTTTTTTGAGATTAAAGGGGCTGACGACATGGCGTTTTTACCGGAAATTTTCCCGGTGGCCCCCGGGCTTTATTTGAGCATAATGACCGGCCCTGCCACCACCTATCCCCGTATAGATTTCAGGGTGGGCAACGCCCCTGTTACCTTCTGTCTGACGCTTTCGGGCCGTTTTTCCAGTACCTTCTCAAGCCCGGGTGCTGCCAAACAAAGAGATCTCCATATCGAGCCGAACACCAATACCATAGGTTCCCTTAATAAAAAACGGGGACGGATGACCATTGATCCGTCACTTCCGGTGCGCTGTGTGGAGTTGATGATTGACCCCCTTCTTTTACATCGCTATCTTCCGGATCATCTCATTGGGGATGTTCCGGGAGGAAAACAGAGCCGCCTTTTTCGTGGGCAGGAATTTTTGTCTCATCCCCTGGACCCGGAATTAAGAAAAACAGCCTTGGAAATCTTGAATCCGCCGCCGCTTAATGGACCGGCCCTTGAGTTGTTTTATCAGAGCCGGGCCATGATGCTTTTGTCCCGCCAGGTGGAATTGTTCTGCCAAAATACCGGAAAGGAAGATCCCCCATCTTTAAAGTCCGACATCAGAGACCAGTTAGCCCACGCAAAGTCTATTTTAACGCAGGATTTCCTTGACCCGCCCACGATACCCGTATTGGCCAGGCGTTGCGGGCTCAATGAATTTACCTTGAAAAAAGAGTTTAAAAGAACTTTTAACACCACCATTTTCACCTTTGTTCAGAAATTGAAAATGGAACAGGCCTGGGCCTTGATCAAGGAGAAAGACCATTCCGTGTCTGAAGCTGCCAATGCCGTTGGCTACATCAATGTCAGCCATTTTTCCAAGGCGTTTAAGAAACAGTTCAGCATCAATCCCGGCATGCTTAAAAAGAATGGGAACCCGGGCCGTCCTGCCCTGCAGACATTATTGGGGCGGGCGAAGTAAATCCCAGGTTAATTATGAGATCAACGATGCGTTTGACTTGACCGCTGTGACCTCCCGGAGAGTCTATGATGACAAGGCCGTCAATGACTTCGATTGCAGCAGCGCAACGTTGATGCACACAAATAAAGATAACCAAGTTTTCTACATTGTCCCGGGAATTGCGCTTGGGCTATGCCAACGGCGGCGTCAAGTGGATTGCGTGGGTCTATGGTGAAAATTCTGTGGATACAGGTGACGAAGCTGTGAAGACCGCCGTGATGCCCATGGCATTGGATATTGCCGGAAAAGCACTTTGAGACCCTGTGACATAAGACCTTCTCTTTTCAAATCGTCAAATTTGTGGTTAAATACTTTTTATCAAGGTCTCAATAAATTGTTGAATTACTTTCATGTTTTGTTGTGGGCTGAGTCTGGGTGCTGATGGGCTTAGGCCGGCTCATGGCTGTTACTTCATTAATGAAATCAAATATCGTAAGACCCAACGCCCCATACAAAACCATGTGAAAGAGAAGGGCAATGAAAGAGAACAAGAGAATATTGGTCATTGACGATGATGAAACCATCCGGGAGACGTATCAAAGTATATTACTGCCCGAACATGATCCGGACAGCTTCTCCATGGGGCGGGCCCTCTTTGATATGCCAATTGGCGGTGACGATACCTTTCCAGATCCCCTGAAAACTGTTACTGCGCCGTCCGATGGCCAGGCTGTCCCCCGGACGGCTCACTTTGATTCAAAACATCCGGACGGCTATGAATTGATCCTGGCAGATCAGGGAGCCCAGGGCATTGCATTGGTTGAAACCTCACTTCAGGAAAAAAAACCGTTTTCTGTGGCCTTCATCGATATGAAAATGCCGGGCCTGAATGGGGCTGAAACCGCAGGGAAGATATGGGCGGTTGACCCGCGCATCAAGATCGTTATTGTGACGGCATATACTGAATTCTCCCCGGAGGACATCATTGCCGTAACCGGAAAAAATGATCTC
>JAKSBO010000143.1 GCA_022361095.1 Desulfobacterales bacterium
CATGACGGCATTCATGTTGGCGCCGTCCCCGTAGACAAGACCGCCCTTGGCATGGACGATGTCACAAACCTCCTTGATGTTTTCTTCAAACAGTCCCAGGGTATTGGGGTTGGTGATCATGATACCCGCGGTATCTTCGTCCATGGCCTCGGCCACGGTCTGGGGATCCAGGATGCCTTTGGGGCCTGATTTAATATTTACGGATTTATAGCCGCAAAGGGTTGCAGATGCCGGATTGGTGCCGTGGGCCGTATCAGGAATCAGGATTTTTGAACGCTGTTTTCCCTGTTTTGCATGCCAGGCATGAATCATGAGCATGCCGGTGAGTTCGCCATGGGCCCCGGCAGCCGGTTGCAGCGTAACAGCGGGAAAGCCTGTGATCTCACCGAGCATTTGCTCCAGTTCATGCATTAATTTTAAGGCCCCTTGGGAGAATTCATCCCCGGCCAACGGATGGGCAACGACAAATCCTTTACGGGATGCCTGGACCTCATTGGTTTTGGGGTTGTATTTCATGGTGCAGGATCCCAAGGGATACATGCCCGAATCTATGGAAAAATTCCATTGGGACAGGCGGACAAAATGCCGGACCACATCCAGTTCGGACAATTGGGGAAGATCGGGTGCATCATCGGTGAGTGCCGGGTCAAGATCTGCCCTTGGCACATCACTTTTTGGCAAGGAGATGCCGCATCTGCCGTCACGGCTTTTTTCCCACAGTTCAGGTTCGTTAAATATAAGGCCGGTTGTGCCTGGCTTTGTCATGATTGCACCTCCTTTGCCAAAAGATCCATGGCCTGTCTGGGCACGGTTTCCGTGGCACAGAAAAGATAATGGTCCGGCATGTCCGGATAATAGGGTTCAAGGGGAACCCCTGCATACAGATTGTGTTTTTGGGCAAGCTCTTTTCGCTTGTCTGCAAATCCGGCCGGGGCCTTAAGAACAAATTCGTTGAAAAAGGCTCCGGTGTGAACGGAAGTGAATCCGGCACCCACAAGCAGATTTTTCAGGTAAACGGCTTTGTCGTGATTGAGCTGGGCAATCGCCCTGATTCCTTTTTTTCCGGCCGCAGCCAAATATACGGCGGCAGTCATGGCGTTGAGCCCGTTGTTGGAGCAGATGTTGGAAGAGGCTTTTTCCCTGCGGATATGCTGCTCTCTGGTGGCAAGGGTCAGCACATACCCTCTCTGGCCGTTTGAGTCGGTGGTTTTTCCCACAAACCGGCCGGGAAGATTTCTCATCAGTTTCTTTGTTCCGGCCAAAAGACCCAGCCCCGGTCCGCCAAAACTTTTGGTCATGCCCAGGCTTTGGCCTTCTCCGGCCACAAGATCGGCCCCAAAACTCCCGGGGCTCTTCAGCAGTCCGTTGGCCAGGGCTTCGGTGAACGAGGCGATCAGCAGGCATTTTTTTTCATCGGCACACGCTTTAAAGCTTTCCAGATCTTCAATATTTCCAAAAAAGTTGGGAGACTGAACCGCCACCCCGGCAATACCGTCCATGGCTTTAAATGCAGCCACATCGGTCAGGCCGTTTTGATCTGCCGGGATTTCCACCATCTCGAATCCGGATGGGGTCAGGTAGGTTTTAATAATCTGGCGATGGGCAGGATGAACAAGACTTGATACGGCAATTTTATTTGCATGTTTTGATTTGTTCAGGGCAATCAACGCGCACTCTGCCAGGGCGGTGCCGCCATCGTAATGGGAGGCCGTGGCAATATCCATACCCAAAAGGGTTGTAATCATGGTTTGAAATTCATAAATTCCCTGTAACGTCCCTTGGCTTACCTCGGGCTGATAGGGCGTATAGGCCGTCATAAATTCGGATCTGGAAATCAAATAAGGCACAATGGAAGGAATGTGGTGGTCGTAGGAGCCGGCCCCCATCAGGCATGTATATGACCCGCATGCCGCATTTTGTGAGGCCAGTTCTTCCATTTCTGCATTTAAATCCCATTCGCTTAACTTGTCCGGCAGGTTCAATCCGGCCTTTGTCTTGGCGGAATCGGGGATGATGTCAAAGAGCTGATTCAGATCAGTGTGGCCGGTGACAGCCAGCATCTGATCGATCTCCTGTCTGGTATGCGGCAGATAACGCATGGCATTTATCCTTTCAGCATTTCAAGGTATGCAGCCTGATCTTTAAGGCGCTCCATTTCGGACAGATCGCCGGGTTTAATTTTGACAAGCCAGCCTTTGTCATAGCAATCGGTGTTGACAAGCTCCGGTGCATCTTCAAGCTCCGAATTCACCTCAACGATTTCACCGCCAACGGGAAGATAAATTTCTGATACCGCTTTTACGGACTCCACACTGCCAAACTCGTCTCCCTGGCCAAAGGTGTCACCAATTTCAGGCATTTCCACAAAAACAATTTCGCCAAGCTGGTCCTGGGCATAGTCAGAAATGCCGACGCAGACCAGATCCCCTTCAACTTTTGCCCATTCATGGTCATCGGTATATTTCACATCTGATGGAAAATTTAGTTCTTCAATGGATTTCATGTCGCCTCCTTAAAATAGTATAGTGTCCTGATGGTACCGGTGTCTGGACGAAAGGTTGCCCGGATGCAAATCGTTCTGCAATGCAGCAGGTGGGTGACATTTCGTTCAAACACTATCTGAAATTCTTAATGGCTAACCGTGCTGTCCTATCCGGCCTGATGTCCGAAACAAGTTGAATCCCGATTTTACGTTTACCTTCAACAAGGGTCAACCGGGTACCCGCGTCAAGGGGCTGGTTGACCATGACAAATCCGCAGGCAAGGCCCTTTATTTTAAAATTGGGGGGCAGGTTCGGTGTATTGATGCTTACGATCCGATCTTCATGCCAAAAAATCCCCATGTCTGTTGCACAGGTCAGTACCTTACCGATATCTTTGCCTTGCCCGTTAAGCACCCGGCTGGCGTCGCCTGCGCCTACCTTTCTCAAAGAATCGCCCACAAAGGCATAGGTAAAGGCCGGCTGTTCCAGGTTCATCAGGCTTTTGTCCCCCAGAAATGTTTTGGTAAACTGCCGGGTTCCTGATTTAAAGGGCAGGGCGAATTCCCAGGGGTGGTTGATGAAGGGAAAATGCCCAATGTCCTGGTGGGACAGGGGCAGGCATGCACCGGCCCTCAAAGAATCCCTGGCACCAAGGCCGCAGGGGATCAGGCCATAGGGGGAACCTGCATCCAAAAGATTGGTCCACAGTTTAACAACCTTATCGGGCGCAATGAAAATCTCAAAGCCGAATTCACCGGTGTATCCGGTCCGGGACACAATAACAGGCGTCCCATCCGCAAGCGTTACACGGTCAGGGGCGTCAGTATCCAGACTTCCTTTGAAGGAAAAGTAAGGCATTTTGTTAAATACCTTTTCGTTGTCCCTGATCAGGCCAAATACAATTTTCAATGCATTTTTGCCCTGGACATCCACTTTGGCAAGCCGGCCTGACAGATCCTGTATGTCTGCGGATTTTCCGTTACCGTGCGAAACCAGATGCGCCGTAATTGAACTCCCCATACCGGCATTGACACAAACCATGAAGCTGTCATCATGGAATTTATAAACAATGGCGTCATCAA
>JAKSBO010000573.1 GCA_022361095.1 Desulfobacterales bacterium
AAATTGTATTCTGGCTTATGGGCGGATTCTACTATGCCGGATGGCAGGAGGTGAGGATACTCTTTGCAGTGACAGCCGCGGGACTCGGCATTATCTGGGCTTCCGGGTGGCAACTCAATGTCCTGTCCATGGGCGAGGAGGGGGCCAAAAGCCTTGGCATCAGCCCGGCCCGGACCCAGTTCATCCTCATCAGCCTTGCCACCCTCATGACGGCAGCCGCAGTCTCTGCCACAGGCATCATTGCCTGGGTCGGCCTGATGATTCCCCATGCGGCCAGGCTTGTGACCGGCCCGGACCATCGCCGGGTGGTGCCGGTTTCCGCGGTTCTGGGCGCGATTTACCTTATTATCTGCGACACCCTGGCCCGAACATTGACAACGGCTGAAATTCCCATCGGCATCATCACCTCCCTGGCAGGCGCGCCATATCTGTTTTACCTGGTCAGAACCCGGGGCGGACAGATGTTTGGAAAATAATATGCTCAAGGTCAATACGCTTTCATTTTCATACGGCAGGCACCCTGTACTCGAAGATATCAGTTTCCAAATCAAAACAGGGGAATTATGCGCCCTGTTCGGCCCCAATGGTACGGGCAAAACCACCTTGTTCAAGTGCTGCCTGAAATTTCTGAACCCGGACAGCGGAACGGTCCGGATCAACGGCAAAGATATCCGCAGGCTCACCCCCAAACAGATGGCCCGGCTGGTGGCCTATGTGCCCCAGGCCCACCATTGTGCCTTTCACTTTACGGCCGGCCAGATCGTCCTCATGGGCCGGACCCCGCATTTAAATCGCTTTTTTACCCCGGGCGCCAGGGACCGCAAGCTGGCAGACCATGCCATGCAGGTCCTGGATATCAGCCATCTTGCAGACACGGCGTTTAACCGGCTTTCCGGGGGGCAGCAGCAGATGGTGCTGATTGCCAGGGCCATTGCCCAGCAGACGGGGCTGATCTTTCTGGATGAACCGGCCGCAGCCCTGGATTTTAAAAACCAGATTCGTCTGTGGCAGACACTTCAACACATCGCAGAACAGGGAACAGCCATTCTGGCCTGCACCCACGATCCCAACCATGTCTCCTGGTTCTGCCATTCCACAGTGGTTCTGGACAGGTCGCAACTGCTTGCCAAGGGCCCCCCCGGCCAGGTCATGACCCAGGAGATGATGGACCGTATCTATGGAGATACCTGTCAGGTCAAAGATTTCAACGGACTTAAAATCATGGTGCCCGGAACAGTGGACCCGCAATCGGCCAATGTCGTTGCATTCCCCGGGACCCGGAAAGGAATACATCAAAAATGAACGATATGGAAATTGACTGGAACAACGTATGGGCCGGGGAAACAGAACTGTGGAATCAATCCGCAGGCAAACCGTGCCAGGGGTTTTGGGCGGATAAAAAATCCGCTGAAATATTTGCCAAAAAAGATATCCGGCAGCATAAAAAACGGCTGGAAAAAACCCTGTCCTTATTGGAACCGACCCCGGAAATGCGCGTGCTGGACATTGGGGCGGGCCCCGGGAACCTGGCCATTCCCATGGCCCAAAAAACGGCATGGGTCACCACGGTGGAGCCCTCCTGCGGCATGAATGCGGTACTGGATGACCAGATCAAGGAGAACCGGATCACCAACATCACCACCATCCGGAGCACCTGGGAGGAACTGGACATCACGCGGCTGGCCCCGCCCTTCGATCTTGTGGTCGCCTCCCTCTCCCTGGGCATGTCTGATCTTAAAGGCGCCATTGAGAAAATGAATCAGGTGTGCACAGGCCGGGTGGCCCTGTTCTGGCACGCCGGGATTCCACAGTGGGAGGATATGCCGCGGGCGCTGTGGCCGGACATCTTTGCAAAGCCTTACCATGGGGGCCCCAAGTCGGATATTATTTTTCAACTGCTGTACCAAATGGGTATCTACCCGGAAGTAACGGTATTTCCAAACGATTTTTGCGAAATATTTGAATCCATGGATTCAGCCGTCTCCTTTTATGCCCGGCGCTTCCAAATCCTGTCACCGGAACACCGGCCCATTGTGGAAGCGTATTTAAAGGCACACTGCAAAAAGGACTACCGGGGACTGGTCCATGAATTCAGTCACATGATCATGAAATTGTCCTGGCGGCCCGGTGATTTCGGCTGTTCAGGGATCCAAGGAGAAAAAGGATGAAAGTTTCCCTTAATACTATTGCGGCAGGTATTCCTTATTTTACAGCAGCTCTGATCATCACGCTGTCATTGGCTGCCCCGTCATTGGCCGGGGGAAAAAGCACCTTCACCATCACTGATTTTGAAGGCAGGCAGGTAGAGGTCCCGGCACGGATCAACCGGGTGGTCACCATCAGTGACGGCATGATTGCAGGCATCATGACCTGCCTGGGCCAGGCAGAAAAAATCGTAGGTATCGGCTCGTCCTGTCTGCCCAAAATCTGGGAATACGATATCCCTTCCGGTCTCGGTCCCGCCCATGAATACAGGGAAGGCATGAATCCGGTGTTTTTTCTAAATCCGTTTTTAGCGGACCTGCCCCTGGTCAGCAAGTTTGGTTCGGGCATCAATTTTGAGAGCATTGCCAAACTGGCCCCGGACCTGGTCATTATACGCACAGGGTCCTGTTCCCTATGCGCGTCAAAGGATATCCTTGCCAAAAACATCCGGCTTCTGGCATCCCTGGGGACGCCCCTGGTGGTGCTGCATGGCCCCAACACCTTTGACCGGCCGGACATCAGCACGCTAAGCCGGGAAATCGAATTGCTGGGTGCCGTTTTCCAAAAACAGAAACGTGCAAAGGAAGTGGCGGATTTTCTTCTGGCATCGGTGAACGAGATCAAAGCCCGAACAGCAGATATCCCGCCGGACAAGCAAAAACGGGTGCTGATGCTCGGGCTTTCCCCCACGGCCCGGGAAAACGGCGGTGCCGGGCATGTCAAAGGGAAGAAGACGATCCAGACCTATCTTCTTAATGAATTTGCCCATGCCCGAAACGCATTTCCAGGCACAGGGGCCTGGAATATTCTTAATGCCGAACAGCTCATTGCCCTTGACCCGGACCTTATTACCCTGGTCACAGCCTGGGGATATCATCCGCCGGAGGAGTTGTATGACGCCCCATACTACAAAAACCTGCGTCACATGCGGGCCGTAAAAAACAAAGCCGTCACCGCCCTTCCCTGGTCCCCCTGTAATTGTGAAAAACGCCTGGAATACCCCATTGACGTCATGGTCATGGCCAGGGCCGCATACCCGGAACGTTTCACGGACATTGATTTTTGCGGCTGGCTTCACCAATTTTATATGTCGGTTTACGGGGTAAACCGGGATACGGCCGCCCAGCTTGTATCCTGTCAGTGGATGGACTGGGCCTGTAAAGGAGATAATAAATGAATTCATTGTATGAACAGCGAAAAGAATTTTTTAACCACCAGGCCGCCGGCTGGCTGGACAATCACTACAAAAACCCGGACACGAACCGGCATGACCTGTATGCAGACCGAATTCGGTCCATCGTCTCCTCTCTTGCCCTTGGCCCGGACAGCCGGGTTCTGGACACAGGTTGCGGCTCCGGGGTGCTGGTACCCTATCTTCTTGGGCACCTCTCTTCAGCAGGCCGGTTGATAGAGATGGATTTTTCAGACCAGATGATCAAAACAAACCAAAAACGCCACACAGACCAACGGATCAGTTTTATCTGCTGCGATGCTGCGCAAATGGAATTTGAGGCACAAAGCCTGGACGCCGTGATCTGCTTTGCCGCCTTTCCCCATTTCACTGATCCGGAACAGGTGCTTAAACGGATGTCAAAAAGCCTAAAACCCAAAGGCCGCCTGGTGATTGCGCACCTGATGTCGTCATCCCAACTGGCCGAGCACCATCACTCCCATACCCCGGTCAGCCGGGACCGATTGCCGGAAAAAGAGACCATGTTCCAATGGATCACCGGCTGCGGCCTGGACATAGAGACATTTAAAGACGAACCCGGCCTTTACCTGCTGGCAGCAGTAAAACCCTAAAAACCGGATTATCGAGTGAATCGCTATTTCAAAGGAGAGAGAGAATCATGATCCGTCGTTATTCCAGTTGTTTTCTGATTTGTACCCTGTTGCTCTTTTTGACCGTGCCGCCCCTATCCCTGGCTGGAGAGACTGATGACAGCACTGCAGGCGTCACAATCCTTGAAGATATCACCATCACAGACCGGCCCATTATCCAGGCAAACCAGACCGACATTTACGGCAGCACAAAAACGGTGATCACCCAGGAGCAGATCAATGACCTCAATGCCCAGGATCTTGAAACCGCCCTTAAAATGACACCGGGCGTCAGCATGTCCAGATACAACCCCATCGGCTCATTCGGCGGGGCTGACGGCGGCGGGGTATTCATCCGGGGCATGGGGTCAAGCCGTCCGGGCGCTGAAATCAAAACCGTGGTGGACTGGACCCCTGTGTTCATGAGTGTATGGAACCATCCTTTACTGGACTTGATGTCCATTGACTCATCCCAGGCCATTGAGGTGTATAAAAGCCCCCAGCCCCAGTATTTCGGCAATGCCGTGGGAGTGATCAACATTGTGCCTAAACGGTTAACCAGGCCGGGGTTCTACACCAGTGCCGAAGCAGCGGTGGGCAGCTATGGCACCCACATTGCCAAAACCGAACACGGGGGCAATATCAACGGATGGGACTATTATCTTGGCGGCGGCCTGCGGGAATCCAACGGCCACCGGGACCATGCCGAGGGTGAACTGAAAAATATCTATGGCCGTATTGGACGGCAATTGTCCGACCACTGGGATTTAACGCTTTTTGCCATGACCAATGACAACTGGGCCAATGATCCGGGGGCTGATCCCTCCGAGCGCCTGGGCCGCTATGAAACCCGGGTCTGGATGGGAACCGCCACCCTGTCCCATGAATACGAAAACGCCAAAGGTGAAATCAAATTGTACCGCAGTGCCGGAGAAGGCGACTGGCTGGACCAGCCCACGGACACCGCCGGTGTCACCGAAGACCTGTTCAATGATTTTCTTTTCTGCGGTGTACGGGTCAAGGAGACCCTGGCGCTGGGCAACGGCATGTCGATTCTGGCCGGTGCGGATTGGGAGTATACCGAAGGGGATTATATCCAGGAGTACAGTGACGGTACCTCAGATGAATGGGACGGGGAAAACTTCGACATCCTCTCGCCCTATGCAGCGTTCAGCCGGAAGATCGGGGTGGGTAACGGTATCACCATCACCCCGTCGTTCGGCGCCAGATTCTATTCCCACAGCCAGTACCCGGATGAATTGGCTCCCCATGCCGGCCTGACCGCATCTTTCGGGCGGTTTGAAGCCCACATGGGATATTCCCGTGGCGTGGTGTATCCCGGGCTTGAGGTGGCCGTAATGAGTCAGGATGTCCTGCCCGCTCTCGGAGATTCCTGGAAGAACCTGGAACCGGAAACCGTAGACCACTACGAAATAGGGTTCTCCGTATCCCCCACCCCCCAAACCTTTCTGGACCTGATCCTGTTTTATGAAGACGGCAATGACCGATACGTGATCGTTCCTTTTGCCAACGGCGTTATGCCCCATTACGACAATGTGGAAGAATTTACCATCAAAGGCCTTGAAGCCACAGCCACCTGGCAACCGTATTCCAATGTTTCCCTGTTTGCCGGTGTGACCCTTCTCGACACGGCCCCCGGGGACTTACCCTATGCCCCGGAGGTCTCTTTCAGCACCGGCTTAACCTTACGATTTCTTGAACGCTTCAAGCTCAACCTAAATGCCTCCTACGTCTCATCCATGCATGTCAGTTCCCAGGTGAGAAAAAAAGAGGACGAAAACAGCACCACAGTAGATGATTTTTTCCTGGTGGATGCAAAACTCACCTATGATTTGGATCTGAAAGGCGCCGACTATAAAATCAAACTGTTCCTGGCCGGTGAAAACCTGACCGACCAGAATTATGAATACCAGTCGGGCTATCCCATGCCGGGCATCAATTGCATGGCAGGCATCCGGTTCGAAATGTAAGTCAATCACACTGCAGGATATACCTTTAAATTTCAGGCACACTGTCTTCCGGATTGGTGTGCCTGTTTTATTTTTATGTGCAGGTCATTCAGGCTTCCTTACAAAAACCATACATATTCCAAACGCAATTCATTGCTTTGATTGACAATCATTACACTATAAATTAGTATATCCGCACTTCATAACGCGACTTGTGAGCCGCAAGCTCTATGACACTTTAACGCATTGTTTTTATGGGATAATATTATCCCATAAAAACATACGATTCACGCAATGAAAAGAAAAAGTTCATATCATAACCTGGCATACAAACAATGGATTACTGAAAAAACACTGGCGTCTTTGTATGATAATGCGCCAAGCTCCTTAATTGGCAGTTCTGCGGTATTTGTGATTCTTGCCTGGTTTTTATGGACCCAAATCTATTCACTGACGTTATTCTGCTGGTCGATTTTAGGAATTTTTATTTTTGTCGCAAGGTTTGCGTTATGGCTTGGGTATAAGAAAAAAAAAGAAATTTCAACACCCCGATTCTGGCTCAACAGTTATCGTCTGATGATACTTGGTTCCGGAATTCTATTTGGTGTGGCCATGTGGTTATTTTTTGACGGCATCCCAGCCGAATATCAACAATTAATCTGTCTTTCCATTGCCGGTTTAACTGCAGCCGCATCCGGGACCCATGCGGTTGATTTACCGACATTCCTGCTGTTTATGCTATCTTCGTGTATATTGGCCATCACAAAATTAGTATTCCATGGAGAAGCCTCACACCTTGCCCTTTCCACGATGTTTATACTCTATGTATTGGTGATGGGAAGAACCGGACAGAACAACAACAGGGCGCTTCTGAGCAATTTTAAGCTGACCTACAGCATGCATTACCGGGCAACACATGATCTCCTTGTAGATTTATTGAACCGGACTGAATTTGAAAATCTTTTTGCAATCAATACCCCTTTGACACATCATGGTGTTGCCATTCTGTTCCTTGATCTTGATAACTTCAAACCCCTGAACGACACCCTGGGTCACCAGGCAGGAGACCGGGCGTTAAAACAGGTGGCGGATATTATGGTAAAAGCGCTCAGGGCGGATGATCCTGTAGCCCGCATAGGGGGTGATGAATTCGTAACATGTCTTTTCCTGGACGATGTTAACGAAGTTAAAAAAATCGCTGACAATATCCTTCAGAGAATTCAAAAAATGTCATTTCCGGGAAAACATAATTATACCGGCCTGAGTGCAAGCATCGGCATCGCCTTTCACCATAATAACAATGTGAATTATTCACAATTATTGCATGCTGCTGATTCTGCCTGTTACCAAAGCAAGGAACGGGGAAAAAATCAAGTCACTGTCGTATTGGCAAAAGAGAA
>JAKSBO010001171.1 GCA_022361095.1 Desulfobacterales bacterium
TGGCCCAGCAGTTATATGAAGGTATTGAGATCGGCAGCGGCGGGCCCGAAGGTTTGATTACATATATGCGTACGGATTCCACCCGTATTGCCCCGGAAGCGGCCCAGGAGGCTCTGGGGCTGATCCGCCAGTCTTTTGGAGACGAATATGCCCTGGAGACCCCCAGATTCTTCAAAAACAAAAATAAAGCCCAGGATGCCCATGAGGCCATCCGCCCGACCTCGGTTCACAACACACCTGAAAAACTTAAAAACTTTCTGTCGCCGGACCAGTTTAAGCTCTATGATCTGATATGGAAACGGTTTGTGGCGTCCCAGATGGCCCAGGCCCTGATCGACCAGAAATCCATTCTCATTGAAGCCACAGAGAAATACCTGTTTTCCGTTTCAGGATCGACCACCCGGTTTGACGGATTCATGCGCTTGTATGCAACCCAGGAGAAGACACAGGAAAAAGGAATACAGTCCCTGCCGCCGGTGGCGCCCAAGGAGGCGTTGACAACCCGTAAAATCAATCCTGACCAGCATTTTACCAAACCCCCGCCCAGGTTTTCAGAAGCATCCCTTGTCAAGGAACTTGAAAAAAACGGGATCGGCAGGCCGTCCACCTATGCATCCATCATTGCGGTGATCCAGGATAAAGGCTATGTGGAACTGATCAAACGGTATTTTACCCCGAGTGAACTCGGCTTTATTGTCAATGATCTTTTGGTTGGCGCATTCCCTAAGCTTTTAGATATTTCATTCACAGCCCAGATGGAGACCAATCTTGATGATGTGGAACAGGGTAAACTCAATGAAGTTGAACTGTTAAAAGCATTTTACTCTGATTTTAAAACCACTTTGGATAACGCCACAGACAATATGGTCTCTGTTAAGGGCGTCGGCATTGAAACCGATATCAAATGTCCGTTATGCGGAAAACCCGTTAACATCAAAATCGGCAGAAACGGACATTTCCTGGCCTGTACCGGATATCCCGACTGCAGCTTTACCAGCAACTACACCCGGGATGAAAAGGGCAATATCGAGATTGTTGAAAGAATCCAGGACAGCGAACCGGTCAAGGACTGTCCGGAATGCGGCAAGCCCATGGTGCAAAAAGACGGCAGATTCGGATTGTTCCTGGCCTGCACCGGATATCCCGACTGCAAACACACCGAATCCGTATTCCAGGAAAACTCCAGCAAGGATACAGGCGTACCCTGTCCTGAAAAGGGGTGCGACGGAACAATTGTGGAAAAGCGTTCAAAACGGGGGAAAATATTCTACGGATGTTCAAAATATCCGGACTGTACCTTTGCCACCTGGGATAAACCGGTTAATGAAAGCTGCCCGGACTGCAACAGCCCATACCTGCTGGAAAAAGAGACAAAACGGGAAGGAAAAATCCATAAATGCCCGGACCGTTCATGCGGATTCAAAAAAAGTGTTTTGCCTGTTCCCGAAAAAGAAGGCTAGGGCCCAAATGATTGTTTCAGATCTTGTGCGGTAAAGATTTCATTGTGTTGAACACCTAAAACCCGGGCTGCCGTTTTTACGGCATAGGTAAACGAGCCCCCGGATTGCCTCATATCTTTGAGGGCATACGCCCCCCTTGATTTTGACAGCTTTTCGCCTTTATCCCCGAGAATAAGCCCGTGATGTAAAAACCGGCAGGCCGGAAATGACGTGAAACCAAAACACCGGGCAAGATAAATCTGGGCCGCAGTGGACAAAATCAGGTCCCGGCCCCGAACGATAAAATTGATACCCCCCTCTTCATCTTCCAAAAGGCTTGCCAGATGATAACCGGGTTGATCATCCTTGCGCCAGACCACAAAATCACCAAATGTATCGGCCAGATTAACTGGTTTATCGTTGACCTGAATAGAGGTATCATTGTCCACCCTTAACCGGACAGCATGAAGACCGGGCTCAAATACAATGCCGGCATGCCGGCATGTGCCCGGATACAGCCCATTGGCAGATATTTTTTTTATGGATGCCCGGCTGCACCGGCACACAAAGGTATACGGGCCTGTTTTATCTGCTTTGCCTGCTTGATTCAGGGTCAGTGCCTGCAACCTCTCCCGGTAATACTCTTTTTTTTTGTACAAAGAAAAATTTTGATAAAAATCATCCGGACCTGTGGGTCCTGTGTCCCAGTCCAGTCCCAGCCAGTCTAAGCTGGTGAAAATATCTTCCAGCACATCGGACCTGAAACGGACACCGTCCATATCATCAATGCGCAGATGAAGACGCCCTTTACGGCTTCTGACAATGGCCCAGGTCACCAGAAAGTTCACGGCATTGCCCAGGTGCAGAAAACCGCTGGGGGTTGGCGCCAGGCGTGAAACCGGATTGGCCGGTACATTGGACAGAGACACCGGCGAATTGTTTTCAAAAATTATGGATTTTTCCTGCACTGCGTTAACGCCTAAAACCCTATTTCATGGTCACCACCGGACAATGGGCATTGAGAACAACAGCCTGGGCTGTGGAGCCTAACAGCAGCTTTCCCACCTTGGTTCTGTTTTTCACACCGATAATGACTTCGTCAGCCTGGGTTTCCTTGGCAAAATTAACCAGATCATCCCCGGGATCAATGCCGCGAATCAGTAAATGGGTATTACAGGGAATATTCTTATTGTCAAAATGGGTTTTGGCCTTTTCCAGCCCGGCTTCAGTCTGATTGATCCGGTCCTGATCCTTTTCCATGCCCTCGGGCATTATGGTAACGATCAGTACGGTTGCATTAAAAAGCTGCGCTCTTTTCAATGCAAGTTCGAGAAGATTTTCCGCCTGGTTTGTGCCGCGTTTGTAGCCCACGATAAGTTTCATCTACCATTCCTTAAGTTGTACATTTTTTTATTATTTAAAGGACTTCTCCTACACGCTCCGACCCCGGCCGCAAGAATAAAAAGCCCATCGGGCGCTCTGCGATACCGGTCCATGGCCATAGAGCCGATTTTATAAAAAATTTTGGAGAACAAAACAAGACAAACTGTCCGTTCAGGAACCTTCTAATTGACTTTAAAGTACATTACAAGCATTTGTAAAGCCCAATTAAAAGGTGTAACCCATGGAAAAATAAAAACACCCGTCACTTTCATCGGCCCGGGGGTCCAATTTCCAGCCGTACAGAAGACTGATAGGCCCCACAGGTGTCTGACGGCGCAGGCCGACCCCCACACTGCTCCTGAATGATTCCGGGATGCCCGCCTCCTGGATCCGGGTTAAAGCACCGGTGTCAAAAAACAGGGCAAATTCATAATTAAATCCCAGATCGTACCGGGCTTCCACAGAGCCCAGCATCATGGACCGCCCCCCCACGGCACTGTCGTCGTCGTCATACTGCAGCATGTTTTCATCAAACCCTCTCACCGTTGAGGCGCCCCCCAGATAATAGAGTTGATCATCGGCAATATGAGAATTGCCCCCATACGTCCCCATACTCCCGTAGCGGCCGCGCATGGCGATAACCAGATCGTCAAAGACCGGCCAATAATACCGCAGTTCCATACCGTATTTGTAAAAATCATCCTGACTGGAGCCGACACCTTTGAACAGATCAAAGCTGGTCGTTGCCAGCAGCCCCTTTGTCGGATGGACCAGGGAATCGGTGGTACGCCAGGTAATACCCGTATTCATCCGGCCGATATGACGAACGCCGTAATCGTCCTTTTCATCATCATCAAGTTCACGATGTACCCTCAAATACCGGTCCCGGTATTCATACCCCCCGCCCAGGGAAAAACTGATCTTTTTGCTGTTAAAATTGCGCAAAAATGTCTGTGACATACCATAGCTTCGGGTGCCGTAGTCTTTGTTGAACGCCTCGTTCTCTTTTGTATAAACCTTGCTTGTGGAGCTAAAGCGCGTGGAAAGGAATCTGGGTTCGGTCAATGAAACATCCATGCCGTACCCCACCTGGCTCCACTCCAAACCGGCTTGGGCATTCAGGTTGCGGCCCAAAAAATTATTGTCCCCGATGCCGGTTTCCATGTACACATGCCGGGCGGTATCATATCCGCCGGCCAGTTCCACATAATATGGTTTTTTCTCGGATATCTCCACAATCAGATCAACCTCGGACTGCCGGCTTTTAAGGCCTGGAACCCTGATTCTCACGGTATCCACGGCATTAAGGTCCTGGATATTTCTGCGGGACTCAACAATCCTGCGCATGGAAAACGGTTCTCCCGGGGCGACCGCCATCTCATCTTCAAGCGCTTGGGTTTTCATCCGCAGGGTGCCGGCATAAAAAATTTTGCCCACCACCACCTTGGGCCCCTGGTCCACATGATAGGTGATCCGGATACGGGTTCCGTCCTTGGAAAATGTGGAGCCGGCCTTCACCCGGACATGGGGATAACCTTTTTCCGAGACTTTCTGCTGCAGTGCTGAGATATCATCTTCGATCAGGGCACTGTCATACCAAATCCCCGCTCTCACGGCCATGACATCACGGACCTCCTCCACAGCCATGGCGGAAAGCCCCTGGATCCCAACCTGTTCCACCTTTGTTCTGGGCCCTTCCTTTATAATAATCTCAACGGCAACCTGTTTTTCACGCGTATCCGGTGCATCACTGATCTTAATTTTTTTATTTACCCGGGTCTTTGTAAATCCTTTGGTTAAATATAATGCCTTAACCGCTTTGAGGTCATCTTTGAGCTCTGCTTTATTGAAAACGCCCTTTTTTTCGGTCAAAATATTTTTTTTAAGTTCCTTTAAGGGCAAGGTGTCCGCACCGCTGATCTTCAGTTCAGATACGCTGTATTTCATCCCTTCGTCTATAACGATATTAACCTGCCGCACCCCCGGGGTTTTGGACGGGGCGTTCCTGTCTTTAACGTTTACATCTTGAAACCCTTTGGCCTCATACCGTTTTTTGATATTGCGCATGCTTTTTTTCAAGACAAAATCGTTTTTGTTGCCGCTCTCTTTGAGCAGAAGTTCTTTTTTTAGAATCCAGGTGTACATGGACGCGTTGCCCTCTATATCAATGTTGTACAGCGGCCCTTCATCAATTGTAAAAACAACGTCCAGGCTGTCACTGCCTTTGACCGGCAACGGTTGTGCCGTCACCTGGACATCGGCATACCCTTTTTCCCGGTAAAGCTGTATGACTTTCTTGATATCCTCTTTCATCTTTTTGTCTGTAAACCGGTTGCCCTGCCACGGCAAAAGGGATGTCCGCCAGATCCCGGTCATCAATCTAAGACGGGCCCGGCCGATATGCTCATTACCTTTAAACACAACTTTACGGATCTTATGAAAAGGGCCCTTGTCAATATCCACCTCAACAACGTAGCAATCGCCCTGTTTAACGGCGGAGATGTTCACCTTTGGCGCATAAAACCCCTGGCGGTTGAAAAGCGTTTCCACCCGCAGGGCCTGATCTGCCATTTTCCGGGCTTGATAAGCGCCGCCGGCCTTTATGGTCATTGCGTTCAGCACTTCCTGCTCAAACAGGGGGAAGGCATGTTTAATATGAATATCCTTTATCCTGGAAAAGGGGGTCAATTCAAAAGCGAGCACCAGACCTTGTTCTGTTTTTTCAGGATCAGGCACATGGATGGATTCAAACAGCCGGGATTCCGTTAACGCCTTGATCGCCGCATCCATGGCCGCCAGGGAATAATCCTCCCCGGCCCTTAAGGGGATAAGGCTTGAGGCAACGGAGTGCCAAAGCGCCTGTTTTCCAGGGGGACAATTAACAATAATATTGATCGCCGACACACTACCGGCATCTTCTCCAAACGCCGGTACGGAAAGGCCCAGAACAAGACAGGCCGCAAAAACGGCAGAAACAGCACCGGAACAAAAATTTTTCAAGATCATCCTTATCTGAACTCCAGCCTGTATTTAAGTTCACCGCCCAACTTACCGCTTGTGTCCTGGAAACTGCTTAGCAGCAAATGTTCCAGAAGCTTGTAATAGGTCGTAACCTTATGCACGGTCTCTCCGGAACTGATATCTATACCGTATGCGACACTGAGCTGACGGGAAAGATCCGCACCTAAACCGACGTGAACACTGGTTTCGTCACCCTGGTGATCCATGCTGAAGCTCACCTCACTTAACCCTGTGGTGTCCTTAATTCTTTCACTTAAAGAGTCCAGCATTACCTTGGCAATGGCCGCCGCCGACAGTGAACCGCCGTCACTGCCGGCACCTATTTCATCCGTGGTTTTGCCGAATGCAATCAAAGAGAGAATATCTGCATCAGAAGCGTCAAGATCCGAAGAAAATTTCAGCACCAGATCATCCGGCGTGCCGGTCACGGACAGGGTGATGGTATATATTGAGATCGCGGTTTCACCGGTCAGTTTAATCTCAGGTTCGATTTTATACGGATTAATAAAATCAATGGCGCCTTCGGTGATTTCAAATTGGGCTTTCTGAAAACGAATCGTTCCCTCATCCACCACGGCCCGGCCATCCAGGGAGGGCGCATACGCCGTTCCCCTGATACTGATATCAGGACTGATGGTCATGGATGCCAGGTTGTTTTCCACGGCAATGGCATGCCTGCGGGTAAGATAAATATTGAGGCCAATCGTTTTTAGAAAATCGGGGCCGGGCTCCCGTGCTTTTGGGCGGGATTTTTTGGTTGTTCGGGCGGCGATGCTTATCAGGCTTAAATCCACATCTTTATAGTAGGTGCCTTCAAAGATGTCTATCCGGCCGGTAATGGCTGATTTATCCATGGAGCCGGCCCAGGAGAGCTGGCCGTCCAAGGTCATATTCAGGGTATCAGGCACGTCCACCGGTACCTGGACTGCGTCAAGCTTGAGTTTAAACTTATCCGGCAAGCCGTTTTTCATTTCGGCGTTTCCGGCCAATGATATTTCACCATGGCCAAGCTTGGCTGTGACACCCTGGATATCAATCACTCCTGGCGTCAGTACAATCCGGCCGGCGATTTTCTGCAAAGGCTCATCCAGCGCCTCAAGGCCCAGGGCCATATCTGAAAATTCAATACTGCCCCGAACATCAGGAGAGGCAATGTTGCCGGCGGCACGTAACGAGATCAAAATATCCCCTTGTGCTGAATTGATTCCGTCTGCCAGGGGAACCAGTAAGGACACAGGCAGGCTGCCGGAGACCTCTGCTGCCAGCTCCCCTTTAATCCCGCCGCTGGCCGACAGGATAAGCCCGCCCTTATCCATGAGCCGGAGCGGCACCGGGTCAAGCGTGAACCTGCCGTTTTTGACAAGCGCTGCGGCATTTTCAATGCGGATCAACTCCTGTTCCTGCTGAGCCAGTGCAAACCGGGAGATATGAACCGAAGCCTGCAATGATTCAGGATTATCCAAAGACCCGTGTACCTCTATGGCGGCATTGGCATCGGCGGCCATGTCCGGGGCATTGGGAAGCCGCACATCCCTGGCATTAATATGGCCTGAAATATCCGGCGCAAACAAACTGCCCCTGGCGGAAATATCCAGGCCCAACCGGCCCGAGGCAAGGCGCTCATCCGCTGCCGGATCAACCCCCTTAAGGTCGGTTTCCGGAATAAAGGCACGGACATCAAGGGTGTTGTTTGCCGTATTCACCTGTCCGGAAATGTCCAGGAATGCGTTATTCTTTTGGAGACGCGCCCGATCAAAGGTCAGAATATCATCGGCAAACCTAAGCTTAGCCTCAATGTTATCCAGCTTATATGTTTTAAAGCCCGGATTCCGGCCCCAAAGCGCCACCTGAATATTGGGTTTTTCCAAAGACCCTGTCCCGGTTATTTTGCCGGAAAAAATCCCCAGGGCGCCCAGATCCGGGGCCAGTTCGGCCGGATCAAGCCGGCTGAAATCCGCTGTCAGATCCATGGCATGATCCTGCCCCGTTTTTCCGCCCAGCGCCAGGGTGCCCCGGCCATGAAGCACACCCTGGTTGCGCCTAAGCCTTACCTCATGAATCCGGAGCAGCCCCTTGTCCATCCGGGCCCTGCAACGCACTTCATCGGCCCGGAACCCGTTTGAGAATAAATTTTCGGCATTGATATCCAAGGTCAGATCCGGGGCCGGCAAAGCCCCATTGACCACGGCATGGACACCGGCCCGGCCCGAACCCTTCTGCCCCGCAAGACTTAAGGGTACGGATATATCCGCCACATCCAGATCCAGATTTCCCGTCATTGTCATGGCCTTGGCATCAAACCCCGGCATATCAACCCGAAACGCACCGGTGCCGGTCATACCGGGCCCGTCCAAGGTCAGGCCGGTCAAGGTCAGGCGTGTTTTTTCCAGTTCAGCACCGGCCTTGAGCTGCACCCGTGCGGGTCCGGACATCCGGGGCAGGGTCAGATCATGAACCGTAACATCCAGATCGGCACGTGCGGAGATCTCACCGGGTACCACCCCCTGCCCCCGGACCCGGACCCGGGCCGAAACTTTCCCCTCCGGGTTATTTTCCCCCAATTCAAGGGCTTCTATGGCCAGGCTGTCCGGATTAAGAAAAAAGGCGTAGGCCAAGGTATCCAGGCCGGCCATGGCGCTGGTGAATCCTTTCGGGAAGGTTTTTGACAGATCCACATTCCCGGTAAAAGGAATGGTTCCGGCCGGCAGATCTATCCGGCCGTCACTTAAGGTCACATGCCGGTTTTCAAGCCCGGCGTGAACATGTATGCCGGATACGGCAGTTTTGTTTATACGGCCCCGGCCAAATGTAAACCGGATGCCGCCAACGGGATTATCGATATTGCCTTTAACGGTCAAATTGATCCGGCCGTTTCCCTGGACCAGGTCCGCGGGCAGCCCCAGGCGCTTTGCAGCCAAAGGCGTTTGCACGTCAAGGGTAGCCGTGATATCCGAAACCGTCTCCCCCAAAATCCCCGTAACAGACCCGTTTGCATCAAACCCAACACCCGGCATCCCGGCACGGATACGTATATCGGAGATGTTATCCTTATCGATTTCGGCCTGGGCATCAAAGGTATCAAGGGCAAAATCCATATCCCGGAACCCCAGATGGCCGCCGGCCAGGGACACTTTAGCCGAAACAGTAAGGCCGGCCAGTTTAAAGCCGGTCGCGTCAACGGACAACGCCGGAAGATCAGCACTGAATTGCGGGGCGGTTACTTTTATATGGGCCTGGTTTACCTTGAATTTACGAACCCATAAATCCATGCCCGGTGATTCATCGGACCCGGGCGCCTTGGTCTCCGCCGGCACCCCGTTACCGGCAACCAGGGCCGACACAATATCAATATCCCCCTGTTCCGACATCCCGATATCAAGTACGGGCTTGTCAATCAAAATTCGGGTCAGTTCAATTTTCTGCCGGGTCAACGCCGGCCAGTCAACCGTGGCCGCCACCAGGGAGACACCGGCCAGTTCCTTACCGGAAGCGTCTTTCAGGCGAACCCCGGAAATCTGCACCCTGCCCGCCCTAAGATCCAGGCGGCACCGTTCCCATGACAGGGTACCGGGAATGGCCTTGTTGACCTGCTTTTGGATAAAGGCCTGGACAGGCCGGGTCTCAATCAAAAAAGGCATAGCAACCACCAGCCCGGCCACCAGGCAAACACCCGGTAAACATGTAAAAAAAACAGCCTGAAACCAGCGTTTTTGGAAAAATTGACCGGGACTGGGCGTTGCGTTGGAAGGGGAATTTGTGGGCACTGCCATATTGCCTATGCGGGTTAAGGTTTATCTAACGGCCATGGCCGACCTGGTCTTTTAACGAGGTTGTGCCACAACAAATCATAAAAGAAACGAATCCGCCAATTCAGTATCTTCATAAAGATTAATTTAATTTTTAGGCCATGAGCCCGGCCATGTCAAGGCAGACACAATAGTTTGCCGGTGTTGTTAAAAAACACGGCAGACAGGCCTGCGCTGTTGGCCACCCCGGGGCCGGCAAGCCTTCTCCTGTTTCAGTATACGTTTTTTCAAATTCCCGACTGCGCTGAAAAGATAAAAATTGACACAGGCCCTATACTCTTCTATAAGACTCTGCGCCGGTGTAAAAGCCGCGGTGTTTCAGAAGCATATGAAGGAGGAGAGATGAGGTACTGGATCTGCATGGATGATACAGATATGCCGGGAACAAAGGGAACAGGCTGGCTGGTCCAGGAGATCTGCAGGGAACTTGAGGCTTTTGGGCTGGGGAAAAGCTCGGCCGTCAGCCGGCACCAGCTCTTTGTTCACAAAGATATTCCATTTACATCTCACAACTCGGCCATGTGCTTTGAAATTGAGCTGGGGGACCAGGACCGCCTGACCCCGGTGATGGATCATCTGGTATACTGTCTTGAACCCCGCTCCCAGCCGGGCTCGGATCCGGGCCTGTGTGTGACGGGACCGTTGAAAAAAGAAGCACAAATGCAGTTATCCGCTTTTGGCGCCAGGGCCAAACAGGCTGTCTGCACCAAGGATGACGCCTATTGCCTTGCCCAAAATCTGGGCATTCACCTGTCCGAACACGGGGGGACCGGGGACGGCATTATCGGCGCCCTTGCCGGAATAGGCCTGCGGATGACCGGAAATGACGGTCGGTACAGGGGCTGGTATCACTTAGGCAATCCGGGAGACATCGTCACCGTGGCGGATTTATGCACCCATCCCTTTATCGACACCGTGGTGCAGGCGGACGGATCGGAACTGCCCCCTTCAGAAAAGGTGATGATCGGGTCGGAAAAGACCAAGACGGTCAGAATAGGATTTCACCAGGTGGTGACGGCCACGGCCAATGAAACCGCCGAGCAAACCGGAA
>JAKSBO010000855.1 GCA_022361095.1 Desulfobacterales bacterium
TATACAATATATTTTGAGGATTAAAAATTTTTTCCAACGCCGAAGTTGGGCAAATTAACAAAAACTGGATCATCGAGTAGATGGCACAGACTTTCATGTAAAGTAAGGTAGAACAGTGAAATACTATGAAAAAGACAAGTTAGAGGCCCTTCCCGTCAGGGAAGCCGTGGGCAAAGTTCTGCTCCACGATATCACCCGGATCATTCCGGATTTGTTCAAAGGCCCGTTGTTCAAAAAAGGCCATATCATCACCGAGGCGGATGTGGACGCCCTGCTGGACGTGGGTAAAGAGCATATCTATGTGTCCGGCCTGAAAAATGAAGTTCATGAAAATGAGGCGGCCCTGCGGATCGCCCGAGCAGCCCTGGGGCCCAATATTGATATTTCCGCGCCCAAGGAAGGCAAGGTGGGATTTTCATCCCAGATTCACGGTCTTCTTAAAATAAATGTTGAGGGCCTGGAGAAGCTTAACTCGGTTCAGGATGTGGCGTTTGCTTCCCTTCACACCTGCCGCAGCGTGGATGAGGGGCAGGACATTGCCGGCACCCGGGTGATCCCCCTCACCGTACCGGAAAAACAGGTGGCCGATGCTGAGAAGGTCTGTGAACAATATTTTCCCATCATTGAGGTCAAACCCTTTGCCGCCCTGGACGTAGGTATGATTGTTACCGGTTCCGAGGTCTTCCATGAACGGATACGGGATAAGTTCGGCCCGGTGGTCGAAAAGAAATTCAATGAGCTGGGGTCCCGTATCATGGGCAAACGGGTGGTTCCTGATGATCTTGAGATGACCGTTTCCGCCATCCGGGATCTGATGGCCGACGGGGCACAGATGATCGCCCTGACCGGGGGGATGTCCGTAGACCCCGACGACCTGACCCCGGCTTCCGTCCGGGCCGCCGGGGGGAAAATCATCACTTACGGGGTTCCGGTCCTGCCCGGTGCCATGTTTATGCTGGCCTATATCAACGACATCCCGGTTATTGGCCTGCCCGGCTGTGTCATGTACCATAGGGCTTCCATCTTTGATCTGGTGGTGCCCAGGGTGCTGGCCGGGGAACCGGTGGAAAAAACGGACATGATTAAAATGGGCCACGGCGGATTTTGTTCCAACTGCAGGGATTGCCGGTATCCGGACTGTGGCTTTGGGAAATAAATACGTGTCCAAGGAGTAAATTGAGATGACATCACTTATCCGGGAAAGCCTGGATCTTATAAACAGCGGCACCCCGTTTGCCCTGGCCGTGATCATCGGCCACAAGGGCTCCACCCCCCGGACTTCGGGCAGCAGCATGCTGGTCCGGCCGGACAAAGGTATCTCCGGCACCATCGGGGGCGGTTTGGTTGAAGCCAAGGTCATGGACGCCTGCATTGATCTGCTGGACCGGTCCCGGTCTGAAATCATGGAGTTTACACTGGACCAGGAGCTTAAAGCGGGCATGGATATGGTCTGCGGGGGCAGCCTTACGGTCTGGCTCCGCAGCGTTGTGCCCCCCTGTCCCCCGGAACAAATCCAGGTGTGGCAGACCTTGGCAGATCTGGAAGCTCGGGGAAAAAAGGCTTTGGCCGTCACCCGGATCATGGCGGACAAAACCCCGGAAACCAGCCTGGTGCTGGAATCGGGAGAGGTGGTTGGTCCGGGAATGCTGCCCAAGGACCTCATGGATGCGGCCGTGGAAAACCGGTTTACGGGCCCGGGGCCGGTGCGGCAGGTTTACGGGCTGGATCAATTCATTATCGAGCCCCTGGGCCGGCCGGATACCGTGTACATATTCGGCGCCGGCCATGTGGGGTTCCAGCTGGCAAAAATGGCCGCTTTGACAGATTTTCACTGTGTGGTCATTGATGACCGGGCTGAGTTTGCCAATGACGTGCGGTTCCCCCATGCCGGTGAGATCCGGGTGCTGGATGATTTTTCCAATGCCTTTGACGGCCTGGACATTGACGGCAATGCCTATATCGTTATTCTTACCCGGGGCCATCTCCACGATCAGACCGTGCTGGAACAGGCCCTGGAAACCGGCGCCGCTTATATCGGTATGATCGGCAGCAAAAAAAAGAAAAAGCAGATCTACGGCAACCTGATGGAAAAAGGGGTGGCACAGGCCCGGCTGGAACAGGTTTATGCCCCCATCGGCCTTAAAATCAAGGCAGAGACCCCGGCGGAGATCGCCGTAAGCATCATGGGGGAATTAATTAAGGTAAGAGCGGACATAAAGGAGAACCCTTCCTGATGCTCTCGGCCCTCATCCCGGCGGCAGGCCTCTCCTCCCGCATGGGCCGGTACAAGCCCCTGCTGCCTTTGGGCAGTTCCACCATGATCGGAACCGTCATTGGTCTGTTCAAAACAGCGGGCATCCGGGAGATCATCGTGGTCACCGGCCACAACCACGACCGTTTGGCTCCGGCCGTTAAAGCGGCCGGGGCCCGTCCTGTGTTCAACCCGGATTATGCCTCGGGCATGTTCTCCTCCATCCGCACCGGGGTGGCTGCGCTGCCTCCGGACATCAAAGGCTTCTTTCTTTTACCTGCCGACATTCCTGCCGTGCGGCTCGCCACTTTAACGCTTATCCGAAAAAATTTCGAGGTAGCCGAAGATACCCTGACCGTACCGGCATTCAGAGGCGAAACCGGCCATCCGCCCCTGATCCCGGCCCGGCTCATCCCTGCCGTAACCGGTGCTGGTCCCGGCGCGAACCTGCGGCAAATTCTGTTTTCAGATCCAAGGCGTATCATTCAATTGCCGGTCCACGACCGGGGCATCCTCATGGATGCCGATACCCCGGAAGGGTATGACCAGGTAACGCAGAAATATGAAAACCTGGACATTCCCGATGAACTGGAATGCCGGTCCGTCATAGACCGGGAACTGGCCGGTGCCCCGGCAATACGCGCCCATTTGGAACGGGTATGTGAGGTTGCACTGAAACTTGCTCAAAGCCTCCATTCGTGCGATATTGATCTTGATACCAATCTCATCCGGGCCGGGGCGCTGCTCCATGATATTAAAAGAAAAGAGGCCCGCCATGCCGAGGCCGGCAGCCGTTTTCTCCGGCAGTTGGGATTGGGAAAAGCAGCGGACATCGCAGCCGTCCACATGGACCTCACCCCCGGCCCGGAACTGGATGAAGCCCAGGTAGTTTTTTTTGCAGATAAGCTGTGCCGGGGAGATCAACTGGCGCCGGACTACCATGGTCGGTTCCACGAAAAGGCAAGGCTGCTGCCCCATGCTGAAAAGGAGATTTTCAAAAGACTTGAAACTGCTCAGCACATACATGCCCGGATCCAGGCAGCTGTCGGCCGATCTATCAGGGACATTGTCGGATAAGGGTCCCTTGCTTTTCATTTTGCGCCACGGCCAAATCAAGGGCAGCGGCACCCGCCGGTTCATCGGCCAAACCGACATTCCCTTGGACCACACCGGCCGGGAACAGGCCAGGGCGTGGCAGGGGCCCTTGGCCGACATCGGTTTTAAACAGGTTTACACCTCGGCGTTGGCCCGGTGCCGGGAAACAGCCGCCCTTGCCTGCCCTGACAGCACACCCGTTGTGGATCGCCGCCTCAACGAAATCAATCTGGGAGCGTGGGACGGCCAGGCGTTTGAGCGTATCAA
>JAKSBO010000371.1 GCA_022361095.1 Desulfobacterales bacterium
TACCCAGACTTTCTTATAAATTTTTTGAAAGGAATTATCCATGCTTGAACTGGCGTTAAAGGGCAATCGGAACTATTGGATATGGATGGGGGGACTTGTAGCGGTCATGGCTCTAGGTGCCCTGTTTTATATAGACCAGTTTACCCACGGCCTGATGGTCACAGGCCAGAGCCGGGATGTATCCTGGGGATTTTATACGGCCCAGATGACCTTCCTGGTGGGAGTGGCGGCCGGCGGCGTCATGCTGGTGCTTCCCTATTACCTCCACGATTACAAAACATTCGGCAAAATTACCATCCTGGGGGAATTTCTGGCCGTGGCATCCATTGTCATGTGTCTGTCATATCTGCTTGTCCACCTGGGACAGCCCATGCGGGCATTAAACATTTTTCTTTATCCCACACCCTGGTCCATGCTCTTCTGGGACGGCAATGTATTGTCCGGGTACCTTTTGCTCAATATCATCATTGGCTGGAAGGTGCTGGAGGCTGAAAAAAACGGGGCCGCGCCGCCAAAATGGACCAAACCGCTGATCTACCTCTCCATTCCCATGGCAGTCTCCATTCATACCATGACCGCCTTTATCTATTGCGGTCTTCCCGGCAGGGGATTCTGGCTGACGGCGATACTTGCCCCGCGGTTCCTGGCTTCGGCTTTTGCCTCAGGCCCTGCCCTGCTCATTTTACTCAGCCTTATCATCCGGCAGATAAGTGATTTTGATCCGGGCAAAAAGGCCATTCAATCCCTGGCCGTCATTGCGGCCTACGCCCTGGTCGCCAATCTTTTTTTCATGGTCTGTGAGGTATTTGTGGTATTTTACTCCAATATCCCGTCCCACAAGGCCCATTTCACTTATCTTTATGCCGGGCTTTACGGAAAGACAGGGTTGGTAACCTGGATGTGGTCATCGGTGGCGCTCATGGTAACGGCAGCATGTATCCTCCTGATGCCGGTTTTAAGGAAAAATGAAATCACCTTGGCCGCTGCCTGTGCGGCGTTGTTTGCAGGCACCTGGATAGATAAGGGAATGGGAATGATTTCAGGGGGATTTGTACCTTCGCCCCTGCACCATGTCACGGAATACAGCCCAAGCCATCATGAACTGATTATTTCCGCCGGCATCACGGCCCTGGGCCTGTTCGTTCTGACCGTATTGTATAAAATAGTTATCAGTGTGAAAGAGTATAACCAAAGCGGCAGGATTTAACAGCAACCGGCCGGACCCTGCCGGGCCCGGCCGGTTGTCAATTTTAGAAGAGATCTTTAGGATTGCAGGGCGTTGAGCCGAAGCGTCAGGGGCCGGTCCTCCTCCATCTCTTTGGAAAACCCGATGGCCCCCGGATTTCTGAACCGGTCAGGGCATTCACAGGCCGCCACCCAATCTTCCCTGATCGCCTGGAACACCTTAAAAGAATTGGATTCCAGGTCAACAATGCTTTTTTCCATGACCAGCTCCAGGCGTCCTTTGCGTTCCTCAAGGTGCATGAGCCGGGCAATGGGAATACCTGCCGGCTGCCACTGGGCAAATTCTTTCTCCAGATTGATAATGGCCGCCATCTGGCCTGTGGCGCCGCCTGCAATCAAGTGAAAGGCCGTAAGCCCTAAATTATAAGCATAACAGCAGTCAAAATAGGTTGGATCGGTTCCCCGGCCGTCATACCCGTAAAAATGGGTCTGGATATTAAATTCGGCCTGGGACTTTCTGAATATGTTGATAAGAATCTGGGGGATTTCTTCTTCGGCATCCAGCATTCCCGCATTGACCAGGGCAAGTTTCAGGGTTTTAAGAGAAATGATATCCGGTTTGACCAGCACATATTTCTCTTGGGGATTTTTAAACAAGGCCGGGGCAAACAGTTCCGGGTCCATGCCCGCGGCATTCATAAGCGAAACATAGTCATCCCGGAGGATGCCCAGCTTGTAGTGTCCCTGCTCTCTAAGCACGCCCAGATACTCTTTGACCATGTCCATGATGATTTTTTCGGTTTTGACCTGGGAAAACTGAAAATTGCCGTGGAGATCCCGTTCCACGAGGAGCCCTTCCCTGAAAAACCCGGGCAGCTGGTTGAACAGCTCATCATCCCGGATATTCCATATGGGGAACCTGTCTTTGCCCACCAGCCCCTGGGAAATCCGGCGCAGATAATCCAGTTTTTCGTTCAGGGTGGGAAATGCCCGGTGAAAATCCAGGTCGTGGATTCTATTATAATCGGCTATGATTTTATTGAGTTTGGTGATGAACACCTGGATTTCATTTATAAATTCCAGGATGCCTTCGGGAATGATCATCAGTCCGTAATTTTTGCCGAATGCAGCCCGCCGGACAATGATATCACATATGACCCGGGACAAATGGCGCAGGGTAATGCCATAGGCATTATAATCCATCTGACCGCCCTGCTCCAGGGCCTTGCTCATGCGCTCCTGGTCCACATAGTCTGCCAACTCCTCGCCGATCAAGGCGATATTCACATGGGTCTGGAGCGCTGTCTCCAGGGTCAGGTGGCTTGCCACCCGCCCCATCACCTTGCAGACATGCCAGTATTTAATGTCGGAACTGCTGTCATTGGCCAGATTGGAAATGTTTTGTGCAAACGCCCGGGCCGCAGAATGAAATCCAAAGGAAGTAGCGCACAAGACCTTGCCCTCGTCTGTTTTGACCTGGATATCGCCGTCAATGGTTTTGGGGATGCCGATAACCTTAATCCCCGACGATTTAAAATGCTGGGCCAGAAAGGCGGCATTGGTATTGGAATCATCCCCGCCGATGATCACCAATGCCTCCAGGTTCAATCCCCTGCATACGGTCAGCGCCAGTTCCATCTTGCTGCCTGAATCCATTTTGGTCCGCCCGGTTTTAATCATGTCAAAACCGCCCATGTTCCGGTGGTTGTCCACCAGGTCTGCGGTGATCTCAATGTACCGGTTTTCAAGCAGGCCTTCGGGCCCTTTAATGAACCCGAACATCTTTGATTGACTGTTGAAACGTTTCATCTCGTCAAAAAGGCCGGCAATGACATTGTGCCCGCCCGGGGCAGGACCGCCGGAAAACACCACACCGATGTTTCGCGGCTTTGAAAATTGCATTTTTGCATTGTCATCGGGGTCCGGATCTATAATCACCTGCTGTACCGCGTTATTGATAATTCCGGGCAGCATACGTTCGGCCTCGGTATCTTTTAAAAAGCGGTATTCATCCAATGCCTCAAGACAGGTATGTGATGCATTAAAAATATCTATTTTTCCAGGAGAAAACCGCTTTCTTGCCAGGATTTCTCCACTGTATTCGTTCATGATTTCAATTGCCTGGGTCCGCACGTCGGCGTCGATCTTCAGGGTGCTCTCTTCCATTTTCACTCCAGATTCATTTGTTTACTGTGCCATAACCTGATTTCGACCATTTTCTTTTGCCTTGTATACAGCCATATCCGCCCGCTCAAATAAATCCGTCGGAGACTTATCGCCTTCCTTGATGCAGGAAACGCCAATGCTGACCGTCACCCGAACGGTCTCCTCTTTAACAAGGAATTCAATTTTTTCTATGGTCTGACGGATTTTCTCTGCGGCTATCATTGCGCCGTCGATATCGGTCTCGGGCATAATAACGACAAACTCTTCGCCGCCATACCGGGCCAGCATATCATTTTTTCTTAATAAAGGCTGGGTTCGTTTAATAATTTCCTGCAGACATCTGTCACCAATGGCGTGCCCATAGGTATCATTGATATTTTTAAATTTATCCGCGTCAATAACTAACAGAGAAAAGAAATTATTATACCGCAGAAACCGCTCCATCTCCTCTGCAACTTTCTTGTCATATGCCCTGCGGTTTTTGGCTCCGGTCAGTTGATCCTCGGTGAGTTTTCTCTCCAGCTCTTCGGAATATTTTGTGGCGGCATGCAGCTCCTGCTTGAGTTTTGCAAATCCGCTGGTAAAGGAGCTTTTGCTTTTTTCAGCCAGTTGACTGATGGCCTGGTCCACTTTCTGTTTTTTCTGCAATGCTTTTTCAATGGAAGAAAGCCCCGTGGAAATCTTTGCCCGTAAATCGTCCAGGCTTTCCGCCACATCAAAAGAATTTTTGATCCCGGCCATTTCATCCGTTAAAAGGGATTCAAAGCCCTGATTTGAGGAAAGCAAAGAGTCCGTGTGCTCATAGGACGATGCCAGTCTCTTTTCAATTTCAAAAATCCTTGCCACAATATCCCGGATAAACGCATTTACCTTTTCCCGGTCCTGGCTGGTTTCTGAAATATAGTTGAAAATAAGGGAAA
>JAKSBO010000287.1 GCA_022361095.1 Desulfobacterales bacterium
AGACAAAAGCCGGTAACTCTCCTTTTGTTCCGCTGTTGTTTCGCTGTGCCGGCCCCGGGCAATCAAATCATCAGTCCTGCCACTTGCACTGCCATAGTTTCTGGGGCCGTCAGAGGCCAGATAGTATGAATAGAAAAAATCAGGTTCCCCTGTCATGAGCGTATTGGGCTGCAGCGTCATACTGAATCTTCCCTCTTTCATCTCTTTGTAATATGCGCCCGGCTCCCTGATATGAATTGCAGCCTTAAACCCGTGTTCTGCCAGTTGCATCTGAATGAACTGGGCAATATCCAGGTAGGGCCAGCGTTCAACGGTACCGGCGTGAAGAAGAATATCCACAGGCGCCTTTGGCGGCTTGTGCACCGTGGCCCACCTGCCGTCAAGATCCCCGAAGCGCCAGTCTTTTGCCAGGGGCGTAAACGGATCACGGGCCACCCGGCCGCAGCCGGCCACCAGGGCATCAACAATGGTGTCCCGGTCAATAATCGACGCCAACCACCGGCGGGCGCTATTTTCCTTGAAAGGGGGTTTGGCACAATTGAAGACCAGGTAATGGGTGGTCGCCACTTCAATCTGTTTCAGGATAAGTCCGGGCACACGCGTTAACGTATCTACCTGCTGGGGTAATATGGCGCCCACATCAGCCACGGCATCCACCTCACGGGCCATCAGGGCCATGGCCCGGGTCTGGGCATCGGCCAGATCCCGGAAAACCACCCGGCGAAAATGGGGCTTTTCCCCCCAGTATCCGTTAAAGGCTTCTACAATGATACGATTCCCGGGAATCGCCTCTTTTAAATAAAACGGGCCGGTACCGGTCACGGTTTTAAGGCGGCCGTCCGGTTCAAAATCCTTGGGATGAAGCACAGGGCTTTGATAGTAGGAGATCCGGTTGGCAAAGGCGGGACAGGATGCCTTAAGATAAAAAATAAGATCAAGGTCACCCCGGACATCTAAACGGTCAAGATCTTTGAAAACACCCGAGGGATCATAGCGCGGATTAGATGCAATACGCAGAATGGACTGCCTGGCAAGCGCTGCCGTCAAAGGGGTATTGTCATGGAACCGGACATTCTCCCTTAAATGAAAAATCCAGGTCCGGTTCCCATCCCTTGATTCCCAGGATTCGGCCAGCCAGGGGCAGGCATTGAGGTGTTCATCAAGATAGGTCAGGGCCTCCCAGGTATGGGTGGAACCGTGCAGATAGGTTCGGCCGGCCGGGCCGTCCAAAAAATCCCGGCCCACCCCGATAGTTAAGGTCTCTTCCCTGTCAGGCCCACTCCCGGCAATGGAAAAAGCTGTTACTATAATTGACCAGATCATGACCGGCACCAGGAGAACCAGATGCCGGCTCAGCTTTTTTTTCAAAAATAAAAAAATCAAAATGCGTATCGAATCCCCATCATACACTCCGCATACCGGCCGGGGTTCACATAAACAATCTCGGTGGCATACTCTTCATCCAGAAGATTAACCACGGAAACCTGGGTATGCAGGGTGACCTTTTCGGACAAGGCCCAGTCCCGCCACACTTTAACATCAAATGTTTCAAAGGATTCCATATGAAAATAGGGAAGGTCTTCGTTGTTGTCCGTGTAGTATCGGTCATCGGAGAACCGGAACAGAATCTCCCAGTTAAACAGCCTGGGGTTCAGGTACCTCAGCCCCAGGCTGCCGAAGTAGTCCGGGGAGTTTCTCAGCTCGTTGCCCACATTGTCCGGATTGGTTTCATCTTTGGTGATCTCTGAATTGTTCAGGGTCAAAGAACCGGTAAACGCCAGATGGTCGGTAATCGGCTGTTTGATGTACACTTCAACCCCGTTGATTTCCGCCTCGCCAATGTTCCGGGTTTTTACCAGGGTGGTGGAAAAGGGTTCATTGGGCTCATAGGTATACGCCATAATGTTTTCAATGACACCATGATAGGCCGTAATTCTGATCAGGGTATTCCAGTCAGGAATGGTAATGTCTGCCCCAAGATCCACCATCCAGGTCTCTTCGGGTTCCAGACCGGTATTGGCCTCACGCCAGGTGGCACCGGTGTTCTTATTCTGGAACAGCCATTTGGGGTTGCCGGGCCAGAACGCCGTGCCGGCAGAAGAGTGCAGGGCCAGTGTATCGTTGACCCGGAACTTGATGCCGCCCCTGTAAGTGATTTTATCTTTATCCACATCGTCCGGTGTGCTGTCCGAAGAACCGGAGTCGTAAATATCCTTATATTCCCATTTATCATACCGGATCCCGCCCAGAAGGCTTAACCGGTCATCCATGAAAAACACCTGGTCCTGGAGATATACGGCGGTCTGATCCGTGGTCAGCTCATACCGGTAGGTCCGGGTACCGTCCGAATCATAATCATATAAGGTCTCTTCTTCCCGGGCAAAATAGACCCCGGCTGTCAGGACATTGTTGGGCAGGAAGGTAAAATCACCCTGGAGTTCAAGGGGGATGCGTTTGCGGTCCCAATCCTCAGTTTCAGTGATGGTATCATCCACCACGACCACACCATTGATAAGGCTTGCACCGCCGTTGGCCTGGGAAGGAATGGATTGATACTGGTATCCGGTAGTGGCCGTCAATTTTACCTGATCCGTAAACGTATGCGCCACCCTCAGGCTTGAAACCACGGAATCGCCATGATCGTTGGTAATGGCATTTTTCTGTCCGCCGTAAAGGTAGCGGTCCATATAGTTCAGCGCCAGGGTTACCGTGGTATCTTTATGGTTATTCCACGCCATCTTTCCCCCGACCCACTGGTAGCTGTAATCATTATCCTCTACGGAAGCCCCGCTGACATAATTGGTTTTACCTAGATTGTATAATTTCACCATCCCGTCCACCGGCTTCATTTTATAGCCGTCTGAAATCTCCCCGGAATAGGAGAACCGGTAGGTGAAATTATCTTTGCGGTCGCCAATGGAAAGACTGGGTTTAAATGTATTGTTTCCGCCATACCCCACCTGGGCGCTGATCCCCTCATGGGCCCGGCCGCTGCGGGTAATGATGTTTACGGCACCGCCTGCCGCACTGGGACCGTAAAGGGCCGAAGACGGCCCTAACACCACATCCACCTGTTCGATATCATTGGGATTTATGGTTGGGGACAAAAACGCATGAACCGGAATGCCGTCAATAAGGTAGGCGGTACGCTGCAAAAAATGCCCTGTGCCCCTCAGTTGAACCCAAGGCGGCCCCCAGGGGTAATACTGCCCCACACTGACCCCGGGCAGATCCCGGATAAACTCGCCAAAGTTATTCATGTAATGGGAAGGCTGACAATCCAGATCCTCCCGGTCTACGCTATAGGCTGTAACCGGTGACAATTCCGCACTTACACTGGTTTTTGTGGCGGTTACGGTAATCTCTTCGATCTGACTTACATCAGAATATTCCTCCTGGGCCCACACCGGATAAACCAGGCACAAAGCAAAAAGCAGGGCAAAACCCGGCCATAAGGGCATGTAAGGTCTTCTCTCCATATTCTCTCTTCTCCTTTTCAATGTTTAAAGTCCCAGCGTAAAGGGGAAAAGATCCATGAAAAAAGCCATGAATATCCATCCCCGTTTTATGGGCTTACATGGACCTTCATGGCCGTAATTAATAGTGTCCGACCCAAAACCGTAAATTTTGCCGGGTACAAAGCAAAATTTCCCGGCTTTCGGTCAGACACTAACTATTCACTCGACGCAATCATTTTGCCGGGGTGAATAAAAATTTACCGTACTTAAAAATGTTGCAACGGTTTCTACCGTTATTTTGACGTGTTCCTATCTAAGAGACAATATAAAGTCAAGCAGTTTTGACTTTCTTCCAAACACTGCCAAATACCATATAGCCCGATAGCCAATGCCCAAACCCCGAAAAAAATCAAAATAGAGCCTGCCACAATATTTATCTTTCCAGTAAATCCATGATTGAGGCTTTTACCTGCCATTGCCGTTACAGATGCAAGGGTCAGCCACCACAGGGCAGAGCCTGAAAAGACACCGCCGACAAGTGTGGCAGACGCTGCATACCCATTATTTGCGCCACCAATGCCAAGACCGGAAAATATGCCCATAAACGCCATGATGGTCAGGGGATTGGTCAGGGTAAAAAACAGTGTGGAAACAAAGCAACCGACATACCCGGAAAATGGCGCATCGGAATTTTGAAAACCCGATGCCTTTTTCTTCACCGTCGTCAGCCCCAGAAAAGATAAAAACAAGCCGCCTATGATGTGAAGCCGGGCATTGATATTCAACAGGAAATCCGTGATACATGTCAGGGAAAATCCTGCGGCAAATCCATAAAACGCATCAGCCGCGGCAGCACCCAACCCTGTAACAAATCCTGCAAGAAAACCATGGTTCAAACTTCTTTTGATGCATAGCAGGCCGACAGGCCCAACCGGCGCAGCAATGGAAACGCCGATGACAATGCCCTTAAGCAGGTATTGGATTTCCATATGTATATCCTTATGCTATTGTCAGTGTTTGGACAAAAAGCCATCCACCTGAGGCGTTGAAGAAAAATTTGCATCGGGGCACCTTTTTATTCAAACACAAGATTTTTAATCAGGCTCTATTTTAGAAAAACCAGATAGGAGTGC
>JAKSBO010000597.1 GCA_022361095.1 Desulfobacterales bacterium
CAGAACAACGGGACTTCCTCCTCTCAATTTTCAGCCCTGGCCATCGCCCTGGCAGCCGGAACGGGATTTGTGGCAAGGGGCTTGTCCGGTGAGCCTGAACATTTAACGGAATTGATCGTCAAAGCCATGAATTACAAGGGCTTTGCTTTGGTGGATATTCTGCAGCCATGTGTCTCCTTTAACAAAATAAACACATTAAGCTGGTATAAAGAGCGGGCTTACAAATTGGAGGATACGGATCATGACCCCCAGGATTTTGCCAAGGCAATGACGTTGGCCCTGGAGTGGGAAAACAGCCTGCCTTTGGGGGTGTTGTATGAGGCTGCCGGCACACCATTCCACGAGCGGGTGCCGAATCTTAACGCAAAAGCCCTTGCCGCACATGATTATGACAGCAAGCTGATGGCAGAAACGCTTTTTAAAAACCTATAGTGAAACAGGAGAGAACGATCTGATATGACTATCTGGCTATGCACGATGTGCTCTACTACGATGGACCGGGAAGAACAGCCTGAACAGTGCAGCGGCTGCGGATCTGACAACCGTGTTATTCTTGATAAGGAAACCGTCCCCCAAACCCTTGACGCAGTCCGGGACATGGCAAGAAAAAATCTTAAGGGGTTTTGTGCCGCCTACCCTGCCTGTGACGGCAAGTTTGACAAAATCTGCCAGAAAGAGGCCTATGGCAAACCCATTGGATTCGGCGGTGCCGGTGCCGGGTTTTCCTTTCGGGCAAATGTTGCCGCCCTTGAGGCGGTGCGTTTTAAATTGAGGGTGGTGGGGGAGCATACCATCCCTGATACCTCCTGCACGTTTTTTGGAACAAAACTTGAGTTCCCGGTGATGGGTGCATCCACGGCAGGGGCGGAGCGCTACGGCAATGCCATCAGTGAAGAGGATTTCTGCAGGGCCACGATCCGGGGATGTAAGGATGCCGGCACCATGGCCTGGCGGGGGGACACCTTTTTTTATACCCCCGAGGACAATCCGGCCCTTCGTGCCATTAAAAAAGAAGGGTTGCCGGCCGTTCCCATATTCAAACCCAGATCCCAGGATGTGCTTAAACAATTCATCCGCACGGCCGAAGAACTGGGATGCCCCGCTGTTGGCGTGGATCTTGACGGTTGCGGGTCCACCATCATGGCCCGGCATCACCAGCCGGTATTCCGCAAGAGCGTAAAGGACATAAAAGAATTGGTCCAGGCCACGTCTCTGCCTTTTATTGCCAAAGGAATCATGACGGTGGAAGATGCCGTAAGCTGTGCGGATGCCGGCGTCAAGGTGGTCAGTGTCTCAAATCACGGGGGCCGGGTTTTGGACGCAACCCCGGGGGCGGCAGAGGTACTCCCCGACATTGCCGCGCAACTTAAAGGCCAGGTTGTCATCACGGCAGACGGAGGCGTCAGGACCGGTTATGACGTACTCAAGATGCTGGCACTGGGGGCGGATTTTGTCCTTTTGGGCAGGGATGTGATCCGGGCGGCTGTGGGGGCAGGTTCTTTGGGTGTTCAATTGCATATGGAACATATTCAAAAGACA
>JAKSBO010001035.1 GCA_022361095.1 Desulfobacterales bacterium
AATATTTGGCGATTTCCCTATGTTGCCTATGAAAACGGAGGCGGCGCATTTTTTATCCCGTATCTTTTTGCCATGCTTACAGCCGGTATTCCTTTCCTGATTCTGGAATTCGGCGTTGGGTATAAATTCAAGACCTCGGTTCCTAATATTTTCAGAACCCTGTCAGTCCGCTGGGAATGGCTTGGCTGGTGGCAGATTCTGGTCTCCTTTATTATATCAATTTATTACGTGGCGGTCGTAGGCTGGACCATCTCTTATTTTGTTCTGGCTTTTACCCAGGGCTGGGGGGCGGATCCTGCCAATTTCTTTTTTAAAGCCTATCTTCAGCTTTCAGATACCCCCTTTGCCTTTAACGGCATCCGGTGGCCCATACTTGGTGCCATCCTTTGTGTCTGGTTTATTTGCTGGATTGTGCTTTTCAGTGGTGTGAAAAAAGGGATTGAATCGGCCAGCAAAGTATTTATGCCTCTTCTTTTCATAATGGTTTTGGTCATCACGGCCCGGGCTGTAACCCTGGAAGGGGCGCAAGAGGGCCTGAACTGGATGTTTAAGCCCGATTTTACGGCGCTTTTAAATTTCAAGGTATGGGTCGCGGCCTATGGGCAGCTTTTTTTTAGTCTTTCCATCGGCTTTGCCATTATGCTCACCTATGCAAGCTACCTGCCCAAGAATTCGGATATGACCAACAATGGGTTTATCACAGCCTTTTGCAATTGCGGATTCAGTATTCTCTGCGGTGTCATGGTTTTCTCGGTTCTGGGAAACATGGCTTCCCTGCAGGGCGTGGGGGTTGATAAAGTGATCAGTTCGGGTGTGGGGCTGGCTTTTGTCACTATCCCCTCGGCCATTAACAGCCTACCCAGTCCTGTGTTTTTCGGCACCCTGTTCTTCGGCACCCTGCTTTTTGCCGGATTAAGTTCCATGGTCTCCATCTGCGAGGTTTCGGTTTCAGTACTAATCGATCGTTTCAGCATCAGCCGCAAACGCGCTGCAAGTCTTTATTGCGGCATCGGCATTTTGTGCGGTATCGTATTCGCCTCACATTCAGGCCTGCTGGTCCTGGATATCGTAGACAGGTTCATCAACAATTTTGGTGTACTGGCCGGGGGGCTTGTGGAGATTATCTTTCTGGCCTGGGTCTGCGGCCTTGACGGGTTTAAGGAAAAAATAAACCTGACAAGTGATTTTAAAGTCGGGGCATTATGGGCCTTTTGCCTTAAAATCATCACCCCCGCTATTCTTGGCTATATGATTATATCCAACCTTGTCGGAGACATTAAAACCCCATACAGCGGGTATCCGTCTCTGGCCTTGTTTGTATTTGGCTGGTGCATGGTGGGTGGTATCATCATTCTAAGCTTAATTATCAGTTTTACCGTTCAAGGAGGTGAAAAATGATGACTTCCGCTATTGTCATGATGGCTTTAGGGCTGGGTATTACATGGATTGGGGCCGGTGTCTGCATTGCCATTGCCATTAAGAAAAAGCAGCTTTAAGACAAGGGTTATTTATTGATAAAGGCTTATCTGCCCGGGAACTGATTCCTGAAATCAGCCGGACCGCCTTGGCACGTGAGCCGTATGCCGGCTGGCCCGGGAGGGCTCCCCTAGTGATGGGGAGTCCCATCCCGATTCTCTTTTTTCTGCCACATACAGTTGAAAAGATACTGCTTTTCCTTCCATCTGAAAATGTTCTGCCACAAATTCTATTCTTTTCAGCAAAGAAAAACCATTATGTTGAATCAGCTCAAGAAGGTGTTTGCGACTGTGCTGATAATTTACCAATCCGTCTTTACCTTTCGGCTTTTCCATAAATTTTGATTGCTGGGGATTGGTACTCTCCTGGACAATAAAAGCCCATATTCCCGTTTTTTTTATATTTGGGGGCTGATATGGGAATGTTGATTTTGTCTTTTTTATTGCCATATATTCCCTTTTGAGATATTTTATATGTAATTTTATGTCTTAAAATATAACTTTTAGGGTGAAATCGTCTTGTCTATGTATACTGTAAATGAAGCGGCAGAGGTTTTGAAGCTGCACCCCAAGACAGTGAGAAGGAAGATTAAGGATGGAAGCATAGAGGCTGTCCGTGTCGGAGGACAATACCGTATCAGTCAGCAGGAGATGGATTCCATTCTCGGTGATGCTTATAAGGAGGAACAAGTCAGAAAGCAGAATCGATCTGCCATTGTTTCCAGTATTGTCGATATTGAAGGGGTCGGCAAAAATGATGGAATCAGGATGAGCAATACGATAACGGCGGCGTTGAATACTGCAAAGATGAACGTAAATGTCAATTGTGTTTATTATGAAGCGCTAGGCAGGCTCAAAGTTGTCGTGACTTCCGGAATTGAATCGGCGCCGGAAGTATTGCTTATGGTCAGAGGCCTGTTAAAGACCTGAAAAATGAGGATCGAACAATGATTTATAAATCGGATGTTGGTCAAAAAGTTGTTTTGGAAAGATATAAAGAAATTTTATCTTTCTGGCCTGTGGAAAATAGGCAGTATCATGTTGATACCAGGTATGGAGAAACTTTTGTCATAGAGTCAGGCAGCAGGACTAAACCTCCTTTGCTTTTGCTTCACGGCAGTGTCTCAAATTCATTTTGCTGGTTTGGAGATGTGGAAAGGTTAAGCGAAAATTATAACGTATATGCAATAGATATCATTGGTGAAGCGGGGTTTTCATCGCCGGAGCGTCCTGCGTACGAAAAAGGACATTATGCTGAATGGTTGAAAGATGTCGTTTCGGAATTGGCGTTAAAATCTGTCTCGCTTGTAGGGTTGTCCCTTGGGGGGTGGATGGCTTTAGATTTTACAACAAGATATCCTGAATTCGCGGATAATTTGATTTTAATATGTCCTGGCGGACTATCCCGGGAAAAAACCGGGTTTCTTTTAAAATTTATTTTTTATTCTTTTGCAGGGGAGTGGGGGAAAAGGAAAATATGGACCTTGCTGAACGGCGGGAAAAAATTGGAACTGACATCAGACGGTATGAGGGCGGCAATGGATTTTACAGCATTGATAAGCAAGCATTTCAAACCGAGAATGGCTAAGCTTCCCCTTTACGGGAAAGATAAACTGTCCCGGATTGATATACCTGCTATGCTTATTTATGGGGAAAAGGATTGTATTCACAATGTGCCTGAGAGTGTGGATGTGTTTGAAAGATGGGTGCCGAAAGCAAGGATAGAAGTGCTGCCGGATACTGGGCATATCGTTGTTAACCAGACAGGGAGAATGTTGGATTTTCTAGCAGGGTAATATGGGGTTCTAATTTTAGAAATACCAGGCAACCCAGGCTGAGATGGTGTCAGCCGGGGCGGTGTAAAATTGGGTGCCGGTGATGGTATACCCGCCGTACTCGGTCTCCTTTGCGCCCCAATTGAACAGGGCGGTGAGTGTGATACGGATATTGTCGGAAAAATCATACACAATTCTTGGCAGCAGGGCTCCCGAACCGTCATGCAGGTTGATAATGGGCGTGATGTAAGCATTTACCAGGGGATGGACTTCCAGGTTGAGGTTGGCCGAGGCATACCAGTTTGCCAAAACAAATAATTCGCCCCGGTCTATGCGGTCGGCTACCGCCGGATCGGCAAGTTCTTTGGCATAATCATTTTTGGAAAGCCCGTTGTAATAGAGCTCCACATATCCATACCAGTTTTTGTTAAGCCAGACCCAGGAGTAGTCGATGTTGGCCACGGCAGAGAGGTAGAAAGACCGGCCCCGGCTGGCTTCATTAAGAAAGGTGCCGGTGAGATCCAGACGGAAGGCGGCGTCTTTTACGGCACCCACGGTGCCGATGCCGGTGACGATATCCTCGTAGTGCCGGGCCACCATAAAGTCGGCTTCCACCCCGCCGATGTAGGTGTGAACCTTGGCCCCCAGGGAGGATTCATCCAGTCCGGTGCTGCCGGTGGACGGATTCCGGTGGGCCACGTAGATCAGATCCACATCCACCCCTTTGACAGGAAACTGGACCAGGGCCAGGTCATCTCCTGTTTTGTAATCCCGCTCCAGGTCTGTGGGGGAGAAGGGATTGAAAAGATCCATGGGATTGAAGGTAAAGCCGTGTCCCCAGGTTACGGCCTGGCGGCCCAGGCGGATCTCTCCCCAGGACGGGGCGTATGAGAAGAACGCCCGGTCCAGGCGATGGTAGATCAGGGACGAGTTGCCGTTGTGCAGGGTGGCGGTCAGGTCAAACAACCTGCGGTCATCACTGACCGGGCTGAACAGTCCGTCGGGGTAAAGATCGGGAAACCGTTTTTTAAACGCTTGACCCGTTTTCCGGGTATCACCGCCCCCGGCCAGGATTTCGTAGTTGAGTTCCGTGTAAAAGGTGTTGCCGAAAAAGGTTTTATTGTTCAGGCGCAGTTCACCATAGCCGTCATAATCGGGGGAGAGGCCCACGGACTCGTATGGTGTGTCCGATCGAGGTAAGAGTGCCCGGGTGTATAGCTTGACATGGCCGTCCCATTCGGTTTCCGGGCCGGTTGCTTCTTGTACCCGGGCCAAAGAGAGACCGGCGGAGCACCAGGCCAATAGCACTGCCAGCACCAGGGCTGCACACAGGATGGGGGGGCATCCCTGTTTATCTTTGCTTTTGAAGATCATCAGTCACCTTTCCGTCTTTAAGCCGGATAATTCTTCGGGAAAAACCCATTACCATTGGGTCATGGGTGGAAAAAATAAAGGTGACGTTGCGTTGTTCATTCATCCGGGCCATCATTTCAAGGAGGCCTTGGCCGGTGTGGGAATCCAGGTTGGCCGTGGGTTCGTCCGCCAGCACGATGGCAGGATTGGAAACAATGGCCCTGGCCACGGCCACACGCTGCTGCTGGCCCCCGGACAGTTCGGCCGGCCGCCGGTCATGCATGCCGGAAAGGCCCACGTCATCCAGTACTGCCTTGGCCCGCTCGGTTCTTTTTTTGGCGGGGACACCCTGCATGAGCATGACATATTCCACGTTTTCCCGGGCGGACAAAACCGGAATGATATTATAGGCCTGGAACACAAAACCGATTTTATTCAGGCGGATGTCGGCCAGTTGTGACTGGGAGAGATCGGTGATGGGGTCATTGTCCAGAATAATTGTTCCCCGGCTGGGGGTGTCCAGGCCGCCGATGAGGTTGAGCAGGGTGGTTTTGCCCGAGCCCGAAGGCCCGGAAAGGGCGGTGAACTCCCCTGTTTTAATGGAAAGGGTAATGCCGTCCAGGGCATGGACCAAGACCTTGCCCTGCCTGTATGTTTTGCCGATATCTTTGATTTCAACCATATTCATGGGTTTTTATCCATTTTTTTAAATTTTATATG
>JAKSBO010000366.1 GCA_022361095.1 Desulfobacterales bacterium
CTACAATCAATATTGAATAAGACATTTGCTTCCCTTTATTTTTTGAGAAAGATCTTTTTTACTCCGTATCGATCTTGCAATTTTCGTCGCGGGTTGATTCCGGGTCTTCATTCACCAGGCCGGCCGCGGCCTTAACTACGCCATTTTTAATAAGACATTCACTTCATTTATATTGACACCAAATTCAGCTATGATACCGGTTACATCCGAGTGAGAAATGCCATGCATTTTCATTATTTGGTCCTTGAATCGATATGACAGGCCATCCGCCCCGACACCATTGCCCACCATCATACAAATGCAGTCTGCCAGATATACCGCTGCGATCTCTTTATCATTCATCATGGATTCGTCTCTGAGATGGTGATGGTGAATAAGCTTGATCATTCGCGGACTGAATTTCCATGCTTTGGCGATCAACGCGCCCATCTCGGCATGATCTATACCGATTACTTTTTTTTCCGCTTCTCTGAAACTGTAATTGGATTCTTTTACAAGGGTATTAATTTTTTTAAAGTCTTTGGATACATACTTTTCCAATATGATTTTACCGATATCTTTGATGAGCGCTGCTGTGAAAATTGTGCTTTTGTTGTTAAGCCCCAACTGGGCTGCAACCTCTTTGGCTATGACGGCCGAAGAGACTGAATACCGCCACATATCCCCCTGTTCAAGACCGTAGCCTTTTCGATCTCCGGAAAGGACTTTTGCACTTGATTTTACCAGCGCCAATTCAATGATCTGATCAGTGCCAAGCATATTCACTGCATCGCTGATGGATTCAGCCGGCATTTTTAACCCCATATATGCAGAGTTGCAGGTCTTTAGAATATCTACCGTCATAACCGGGTCATACTGAATTATTTGGGCAATATCGTTCATTGAACTATCCGGTTCTTCAACCATTTCAAGCAACCGGTTTGCGACCGTGGGTATCGGCGTTAAATCTTTTATTTCACGAATCATGTTATCCAGTGCCGTCATAATTTTACTTCCTTGGATCCGGAGGTTTTCATGAAAATATCCCCCGATGCAATTTCAATTCGGATCGTCCGGTTAATATTGCCGCCCACTTCCTGCTTATCAATCATCACTTTGTTTTTAAAAAACATTTTTTTTAACGCCAGGTAATTGCGTTTTCCGATGTTAAAAAAACCGTTTTGATCAAGAATTTCAGCACCGCCGGCCACAAATATTCTAATCCTGGGCTTCTTGGCACCCATTGCGTATGCGGCTTTAAACAGCCGGGGTATGCCTGTATCTGCAAACATAAATGGTTTTTTGGATGCCTTCTCTTTGTCAATGGCGGATTCGGGAAGCATATAGTGGAGAATGCCGCCAGCTCTTGCGACCGGATCATAAATCACCAACCCTATGCATGATCCAAGAGAGTAAGTGATGACATCATCTGTGGGATTATTACTTACTTTCATATCTGCAACGCCGACAATTTGTTTCATCTATTCATATCCCCATCTCATTTTTGCTGTCACAGGCAGTTATTTTTTCGAGACAATGGAAAAGATGCCGTGGACATCCAGAATCAGTCCTACTTTTCCGTCGGCCAGAATCGCACCACCGGCGATACCTGGGATATCATCCATATTTCCGCCAAGATTTTTAATGACATACTCGTCTTTGCCCAAAAGTTCATCAATCAGAAGCGCACGTCTTTCTTCCTTGGACTCAACAACGACAACCAGGCTCTGTTCGACGGATTTGGCATGATTGCTGATTTCATAGATTTCATTTAATCGAATTAAAGGGACCAGGTTGCCGCGGTCTTTAACCATTTCACCTTTTCCTTCCACGGTGAAATATTCCCCCGGTCCCGGTCTGAATGCTTTTTGAATGGTAATTGTGGGGATAACATATTTTTCGTCATCAACCCTGACCAACATGCCATCAATAATAGCCAGCGTCAGAGGAAGGCCGATAATAAACCGGGAACCGACCCCTTTTTCGGATTCAATATTCAAATGGCCGCGGAATTTTTCAATCCCCTCCTTTACGACATCCATCCCAACGCCCCGGCCGGATATATCGGTAATTTGGTTGGCAGTTGAGAATCCGGGTGAAAGAATCAGATTAAAAACCTGGGCATCCGTCATTTGCTCTTCTCCGGTAATCAGCCCGGTAGCGGTTGCCTTTTTAAGTATTTTTTCCCGATCCAGCCCCTTGCCGTCGTCCTCAATCTCAATGACAATATTTCCGCCTTTATGATAGGCGCGAAGATTAATATTTCCCTGATCGGGCTTTCCTTTTTCCTCACGCTCCCGTACGGATTCAATCCCGTGGTCACAGGCATTTCTTATCATATGAACCATGGGCTCATAAAGGGCATCCACCACGTTTCTGTCAATTTCGGTTTCTTCTCCGGTCATGAATAGATTGATTTGTTTGCCGGATTTTCGCGACAGATCTCTTACCAGCCGAATCATTTTCATAAACGTGGCTTTAATGGGTATCATACGCATGGACATGGCAATGTTCTGCATATTATTTACAATCTGTCCCAATTGCGACACGGTCTGGCTCAAGGCGGGATTCCTCATGGTTTGCTGCCGCAGCATAGACTGGGCAATCACCAGTTCTCCGGCATAATCCACAAGATCGTCCAGTTTCCGGGTGCTGACTTTAACTTGAGAATCCACTCTTTTTTTAACTGTTGATTGTTCCATTAACGCTGAGGCAATTTTAACAGGAGCGATATTTTTGTCTTCGATGAGAATCTCACCAAATTTTTTTTCCGGATGCATTTTTTGGATTTCCAGTGCATCATCAATATCCTGTTCGCTCAGATCCTTTCTTCTGACAAGGATTTCGCCCAAGGGTTCTTTCTCTTCTTTGGTCAAAGAGATCTGAAGCTTTTTAAGTTTATCCCTCAATATTTCTACATCAATGTGACCATCGTCATGCCGGTAACCGCTGGCAAGTCCCTTTTTTACACAATCGATAAGTTGTTTTAACAGATCCACGGACTCAAGAATCGCATCCGTAGCGGAATGATTTATGATGAAATCTCCGCTCCTGGCACTGTCCAAAAGATTTTCAGTGGCATGGGACAGCCGGTTGATTTTATCCAAAGATAAAAATCCCGAAACGCCTTTAATTGTGTGGAACGGTCTGAAGATATTGTTTATGATATCAAGATTCCCCGGATACTGCTCCAACTCAATTAAAGAGACTTCGATGTTGTTCAGATTATCTTCTGCTTCTGATATAAAGTCGGTCAGGATTTCAACATCATCCCCGGTCAGTTTTCCCGGCGCATTATCCTGTTCCGGTTCAGATTCAGGACCCTTCTCCGAAGCATCAATTTCTTCTTCCCTGGACTCCTCGGTGGTAAGGTGTTCTTCTAAAAGCTCAAGGACATCAGAGTAATCAAAGGTAAAAGGTTCTTCTCTTTTTAAATGGCTTAATATGGACTTAAGCAACACGATTCCCTCTTCAACCGGTTTTGTATTAAAAGCGCGGTTAAGATCCATACTTCCCATATATTGCTTACATAACTTTGATATATCGTAAAAAGTAGAAGGCTCAATCATTTCAGAAATGTCGATAAGACTGTCTACGTTACGAATCATCTTTTTTATATCGTGCTCTTTTCCTGGACAGACGCCGGCGATAAGCATTGAAAGCTCATTTAATTTTTCCTCTAACTTTTCATATTCGTCCGGCGTTTGGTCATGGGATTGGGAATGCTTTTGAGTCGCTGCCCCATGGTCCTTTTGTTGATCCATCTTTTTCAGCTTTGTACTAAAATCCGAAATAATCATGTCAAGATTTGACAGAACATCGCCATCAGCCCGGGGTCCGTCTTTGAGTATGGTATCAATAATGTGCCTGGCCTTTAGAATTTGAGCAGCCTCAGACGATAAATCCAATGATTTGCATTGGGTATGTATGCTTTTGAGAATGGGCAACAGTGCCTTGATCGAGTCCGGCTGATCCGGGTCGAATAAGATCAATTCTGATGCCAGCCTTTCTGTGGTTTCAATTATGCTTTCATAAGACATTGGCTTTTCCAAATTATAAAAGTTTTCGCCAAATTTGATGAACCCGTAAAAAGTCCAACCGATGGCCGGGAAAAATCTATGCCTGAAAGGTATGGTGCCCGTAAAGGGCGTCTGAATACAGCAGGCGAAAGATTTTTTACTCCGCCATCAGTTTTTAAGGATACTGAAGGCGCAGGGCCGGGGGGAGATCATCTCCCCGACCCGCCTAACGTCTCAATGTCATGAGACTAAAAATCTTCAAAGGTTTCGTCGTCATCGAACGGGATCACTTTATCCGGACGACTTGAATCCATTTGATGATCCCTGGTTTCTGTTTTATGCGTGGTTTTGCCGGGAATACTTTTAGGCACAGGTTTGGCAGAACGGTAATCATCCAGGTTGCGATTGGAACCTTTTTTACCGGTAACCAGCATCACCAAATTATCTACATACTCTTTTAATTGTTCGGCCTGGGCGCTCATCTCTTCTGCCGCTGACGCCGATTCCTCAGCATTGGCAGCATTTTGCTGGACGACCCGGTCCATCTCACTAATGGCATTGTTGACTTCCTCAATTCCGGTGGACTGTTCGGTTGATGCCACAGAGATTTCCGATACCAGAACCCCGACTTTGGCAGAGGTTTCCGCAACTTTGGAAAATGCCTCACTGGTTGAGGTTACGATCCCTGAACCATCGTTTACTTTTTTGACCGTGTCTTCTATGAGTGCGGCGGTATCCTTGGCAGCATCCGCAGCCCGCATTGCCAGATTTCTGACCTCATCGGCAACCACGGCAAAACCGGCACCTGCTTCACCGGCACGGGCAGCTTCC
>JAKSBO010000008.1 GCA_022361095.1 Desulfobacterales bacterium
GTGACAATCTCGTCTTCAATGAGAAAGAAAATATTCATGGCCCCGACTTCTTCAATATATTTAAGCTCTATGCCATCAAGCCACAAGACCTGATTGTACCCTTCTTTTTTGGCCTTTTCTCCGGCCAGAAGGCTGGCTGCATAGTTGCCCGGGGTTTTGAACTCGCCGACGCCGCCGCGCACAGCCCTGACATGGTCTTCGCAGACCCAGATTTTTACGGGCTGGAGCCCCTGGGAATAGTATGATCCCACGGGTGAGAGAATGATAAAAAACTTGTATGTATAGGATGCCCGGACACCCAGGTAAGGATCGGTGGCCACGATGGTGGGGCGGATGTACAAAGAGGTTCCCGGGGTTTCGGGAATCCAGGCTTCTTCAATTTTAAGCAGTTGTTTCATCGCATCCATGACAAAATCGATATCAATTTCAGGGATGCAAAGGCCCTGGCTGGAACGGTTCATGCGGGCAAAATTATCACGGGCCCGGTAGAGCTGAATCTGTCCGTCTGCGGTTTTATAGGCTTTCAGGCCTTCAAATACTGCCTGCCCGTAATGCAGCACCATGCTTGCCGGCGACATGGAAAAATCGCCGAAGGGTTCAATGCGGGCATTGACCCATCCCTTGTCCGTTTCATAATCCATGACAAACATATGGTCGGTGAATACCGTTCCAAATCCCAGGTCTTCATCCTTGGGGCGGGTTCCTGGTTGAGATACCCGGGTAACTTTAACCTCCATTGCGCCTCCGTTCTCAATTGGTGTTAACTCTCATTTAACCGGCCGGCCTTATCCTTATTATATTAGGGTACATTCCGCACAATGCCGGTTAAGCCGCTCACAGCAAAAGCAGCCCATACTTTTTGTAAGCTGCCATATTAGGACAATAATAAATTGAAAGTAAAGATATTTTAAATGTTTATTTCAAGTCCGTCATAGGCTGTGAAAATTTCCAGGTCTTTGGCTTCGGGATAGGGACAACGCCGGGCATATTTTTGGGCGTCCATGGCATGCTGCTCCAGGCTTTCATCGCTGGAAGCAGGATCATTGTGGAACAGGCAAAGCCTTTTTACCCCCGACCTGAGAGCAAGTTCAACACCTATCATGCTGCTTGAGTGCCCCCAGTCCTTTTTGCAGGTTAATGTTTCTGCAAATTTATACTGGGCATCAAACACAACCAGGTCCGCATTGTTAAAAAACTTCACAAAAGGGTAGTCCTGCCCGTCAACATCGTCATAATGCTCTGAATCTGTTGAATAGACAAAGGCTTTATTTTTCTGTTCAAACCTGAATCCGAATGCGTCACCGGGGTGGCTCTGTTTTATCCCTTTGACTGAAAATCCCCCTATTTCATAGGTTTGATCAAGCTCCAGCACTTTAAACGTAATATCTGCACCCATGGCAGACAGGGGAACAGGAAAATTGGTAGCGTTCTGCTGAAAGATGATGGATTCTTCAAGTTGGTCATGATATCCGTAAAAGTTAATGGTGCAGCCTTCCATGAAGGCCGGTATAAAAAAAGGAAACCCGTTGATATGATCCCAGTGAAGGTGGGAAATAAAAATGTGAATGACAAAATTTTGCGCACCGTCACGGTTCATGGACGCGGCAAGATATGTTCCAAGATCCCGGATACCGGTTCCGCTGTCGCAGATGATGATTTGTTTTTTGTCTTCCCCCTGAACCTGAACACATGATGTGTTTGATCCGAACGTTCCCCGGATTGAAAAGGGCAAGCCCTTTATAAACCGGCTGATCTCCTTTTCCGATGAAAGATTATGGGATCCTGCCATCTGCAATGCTTTGGCAAGTTTATGTTCAATGTCACGCCAAGAAAGTGAAATAGGGATTGATCCCCTGCTGCCCCAGAATTTGATATTCAACGTTATTCGCCTCGCGTTTTATGGGTTTGCTTTGGGATGGAATTATTAGATATAAGTAACCGTTTCATTAAATTGTTGCAAGCAGTTTGAACCGGCGGGGCGGGTAGGGAAATGGCACGTTAAAAATACGCGCAGTTTCCCTTGTTAAATAGAATTTGAACGAAAGCCTGGGAATTTTGTTGCGTACAAGGCGGGCGCAAATTTTAAATGGAAGCGGTTGTATTTCACCTTCGGACCTCGAAGATCGGATTAAAAAAGGTTAGAATAGATTTTTATAAGAAAGTCTGGGTAAGTTACCAAGATCTTTAAAGCTTTGTTGTGGGCTGTGCCTGGCCGCTGATATGTCAGGTCAGCCTGTGGCTGTTTATATGAAAGTACCAATAA
>JAKSBO010000690.1 GCA_022361095.1 Desulfobacterales bacterium
AACTTTTTTTTCTTTAGGATATCCAGTAAATCTCTGCCGTCTTCATATTCCATAACAAAATAAAAGCGGCCCTGGTCGTCAAAGCAGGCATCTGTGACAGGTATGATGTTGGGATGCTTTAATTTGCCCTGGACTATAGGTTCTTTTTTAAGATTTGCCTGGGCTTCAGGATTTTTTGTGTATTCGGGAAGGATACTTTTGACGGCAAAACTTTTCTCCAATTCCTGGTGCCTGGCCTCGTAAACCACGCCCATATTACCGGCACCAATCCTGCGCAGAATTTTATATTTTTGGTCGAGAATTTTTCCGACCATTTCATCGTGTGAACCGGGCAGAGAAGGCTTTATTATTTTTGGGGTTATGACAGTTGCATCATCATCGACGATTTGAGTTACGTCATAGTCTATTATTTGGGTTGCATCATCGGGTTTTTCAATTAAGCCGTTATATATTATCACCGTTGGGTCATCATATTTATCTTTTGAATTATCAGACATAGGCTTTTTGTGTTTTGTTGTTGTAACGTGACAGGCAGGCTTATTCTCATGTTCAATAGTGACATTAATTATATGGTTATAAGTATTCCATCAAGATATAAATCATGAGTATCAAAAGAAAAAGACCCTGAGTGCCATACGGACAAGAGCAAAAATATAGGTGGATATTCTGGCATCGGGCTAAATCTTGAACTTTTTATTATAATAGTTTAGTTTTCTTTTGCTGGCTGTGTCAAATATATTTAGGGATAAGGACCATAAAAAGACCGTTCCAGGCATATTCTTTTGTGGTGCGCTGAATGGGGTTGACAGGTATTAAAAAATGAGCCAATCCGGCCAAGTAAGCCTTCAGGTTGAAACCCGTCTGATCTCCGCATGGGGTCTTTCAGATCCGGGTAAAAAAAGAAAATACAATGAAGATGCTATTTTTATAGATGATCAAGGCAAATTTATGCTGGTAGCGGATGGCATGGGCGGGCAGCGCAATGGGGCCCGTGCAAGCGCCATGGCAATCGCGTCGCTAAACCGGTTGTTAATGCCCGGGATTATCGACCGGAAATTGGCAGATATTACTGTATCCGGAGGGATGCCCCAAGAAATAAAAGACTTATGTTCCGTGGTTGAAAAGGCCGTGCTTGAAGCCAATCAAATGATATACAGGACAAATTGTCTGGAAAATGAAACAAGAAATAATTTCATGGGAACGACCTTGGCCGGTGTGTTTTTAGCCCCTTTTGGATATATCATTACCTTTCATATTGGAGACAGCCGCATTTACAGGCTGCATAATGAAAAATTAACCTTAATGACCCGGGATCATTCCTTGTACCAGGAATGGTTGGACAATGGACAAATTGCAAGACAGCCCAAAAAAAATATTTTAACCCGGGCCATTGGTTTTGATAAATACGTTAACCCGGATACGCATTGTAGTAGATATGCAAGGAATGACCTTTACCTTATTTGCAGTGACGGCTTAACTAATATGCTG
>JAKSBO010001052.1 GCA_022361095.1 Desulfobacterales bacterium
TATTGTTGTATTTGGTATGCCCTTTACCGTGAACCCGTAGAGAGGTTAGTCGATCGGCCGTATCGTGATCATCTGTGAAAATTGCCCCACCATCGCCATAGCACCCAAGGGGCTTGGCCGGAAAAAAAGAGGTACATCCGATATGGGCAAGGGTTCCTGTCGACTCTCCTTTGTATTCTCCCCCGAAAGACTGTGCACCATCTTCAATAACTTTCAATCTGTGGCTTGAAGCAATGGTATTGATGGCATTGTAGTCCGCAGGAAGGCCAAAAAGGTCAACTGCGATAATTGCTTTGGGGGTTAATACGCCTTTTTTAGCCGTCGTTGATATGGCTGTTTCAAGAAATTTTGGCGACATATTGAAAGTGGTGGAGTCAATATCGACAAACACCGGTGTCGCGCCAAGAAGCTCTATCATTTCAGCCGTTGCCACAAAGGTAAACGGAGTTGTGAACACAGCGTCTCCAGGACCGATTTCATGCGCCATGAGGGCCATTAATAAAGCATCTGTACCTGATGAACAGGTGATTGCATATCTGGAGCCGGTAAAACTGGCCAATTGTTCTTCAAGATGCGTTACTTCAGGCCCCATGATATATTTACCGTGACCCAGTACACAGTTGATAGCCTTTTGGATCTGAGGTCGTATCCTCTTCTGTTGTTCGGCTAAATCGACAAACGCCATACCGGGCATGTTATCTGTTGATGGAAGTTTCCATCCGCATACAGGACAACTGACTCCCGGGTTTAATTTTTCTCCGCATTTACAAATCCAACCAGTCTGCCGGGCCGGGTTGCCGATAACCAAGGCGTGATCAGGCACATCCTTTGTGACCACAGCGCCTGCACCGACAAAGGCATATTTGCCAATAGTCACCCCGCAGACAATGGTGCAATTGGCCCCTAGGGTAGCGCCTTTTTTAACCAGAGTGGGCCGAAGTTCATTCATTTTTCGGATATGTGAGCGGGGATTAAATACGTTGGTGAACACCATTGAAGGCCCGCAGAATACTCCGTCCTCCAGAGTCACTCCCTTATAAATGCTCACATTGTTCTGTATCTTGCAGCAATTTCCAATGGATACCCCGGGACCGGCAACAACATTTTGCCCCAAGTTGCAGTCGCTGCCGATGATAGTGTCCGGCATGATATGGGAAAAATGCCAAATTTTTGTATTGTTGCCGATAACGGCCCCGTCATCCACCACAGATGTGGGATGGATAAAGCAGCCGCTTGTCGCTGACTTATTGCCAGGCATGATTATTTCCTTTTACTTGTCCAAAGGGATGGCGTTCTCCCTTTGCTGGGCAAGGTGAACTGTGCCGGATCATATAAACGGTCTCTATGCTTGGACGGGCTTCACTGAGCCCAAAGCCGTTTCCCGCTAAGATAGCCTCATAACTCAATGTGTGAAGATCCGTAAATCCGCCGCTGAATTCAACTTCCTGACCGTCCACACGAATGGATCTGTAAGTTCTCTGCCCGCTGGCGTGAATATCGCGGGGCAAGTTTTTTTCATCTATACTTAGGAACCATCTGACTTTTGCATTTTCAAGCTCCATATATCCGGCCGCAGTTTGCGGGTCAAGTATGTGCAGATGATTATTCTGGACGTTTCCAAAAATCCAGATCAGCATATCAAAAAAATGAATTCCAATGTTGGTTGCAATGCCGCCGGATTTTTCATTGATACCTTTCCATGATCGAAAATACCAATTACCTCGGGATGTGATATAGGTCAGATCTACTTCATGCTTATGTGGATTGCCACCGGCAATGATGCGGTGCTTTAACCCTAATATTGAAGGATGATGTCTTAACTGGAGGATATTATATACCTTTGATCCACTTTCAGCCTCGATTTCTTCAAGCCCATCAATATTCCATGGATTGAGCACCAATGGTTTTTCACATATGGCATGGGCATTGTTTCTCAGGGCAAACCGGATATGAGCATCATGCAAATAGTTGGGTGAGCATATGCTGAGGTAATCGATTTTTTTCCCTTTTCTCCTCTGTTTATCTATATATCTATCAAACCGTTCAAATTCAGTGAAAAAATCGGCATAAGGGAAATAGGAGTCGATAATTCCGACACTGTCATTGGGATCAAGGGCTGCTGCCAGCTTGTTTCCCGTTTCTTTGATTGCTTTCATATGCCTTGGCGCCACATATCCTGCAGCACCAATCAAGCCGAATCTGTAACTGTTGTTATCTTTCAAATACGGATCCTCTAATATTTGGTTTACGGAGCGCACTATTTTGATGAGAGGTGGACCAGAGGAGATCTTTAAACACTTCAATCCGGACTATGCTTACTTATCCGTTCTGGCTATAAATTGCTCTGCAAGCGCCTTGTCGCGGATGTGAAAGGATATGTTATTAATGCTCCTGCCCTTAACCCGGCAAACCCTGCAAGCAGGCAACTGCTTCTCCGTGTTTACGGTTTTGCGATAAGACGTGACAGCATCGCAGAACCATAGATCGTCGAACGCTGTGTCCAAAAGGTTTCCCAAGGTGGGTGTCTTGCCGCAGCAGATACGGACATTGCCCGCTATGTCGATGAGACAGTTTTTCCACGGACTGTGGCAGGTATGGTCCATTTCCCCACCCTCTACATCCCGACGTTGAATGGAAAAAAAGCCTGGAATAATGACTTCGACACCGGTTTCTAATCCGGTGGCCAATGCCTCGTTCATGCACCTATCACTCAATTCCTGATGAAAAAAGAGGGACTCCCGAGCCAAGTCTTCACGATCCGTAGTGAACATGTACAACACCAGTACGCGGATCACCCCGGCATTGGCTGCCATGCGAATAACATCCGCAAGCTCTTCAATATTACGCCGCATGGCCACATAGTTGATCTGTAATTCGAGCTTGGAGTTAGTTCTGGCGTCCCGTTCAGCGGTTAACTTTTTAATATTGTCAAATACCATCAACAAATTGCCACCTCGAATGGATTCGTAGGTTTCCTGTTTGGCGGCCTCCAGAGAAATTTTGATCAAGCGGGCGTTGTTATCTAATAATAAGGCTCGCCGCCGCTCGTCAAGCAACGATCCATTGGTAATGAGTTCCAGTTCGCAGCGTGAGTCGCCGGCCAGCCGGCAAAGGCTTTCCAATTTACTGTATATTAGCGGTTCACCCCCGAAGAGCTGAAGTGTTTTAACAAAGGGAAGCACTTGCGCCAACCCTTCTACGATACGCCAATCCATCTCGCCTTTGAACTCTTGCTGGTAGCACATCCAGCACCGGTAGTTGCATTTCAGGGTGGTAGTGAGGGTGACAAGTTTAGGATAAGTCACCACGTTTTGGTATTCGTTTTCACGGACATAGCGATCATTAAGCTGATCATTGACAGCAGTCAGGCGCTGGTATTGATGCATGAATTTTCCTTTAAGCTTCATCGGCGAATCGGGCACTGAGATAAACGCCGTCCTCAATCCATAGGTTATGGTAGGCAAGCCAGTTATCCGACTCTGACGGATGAATAACATGCTCCACGTTGACGGTGTACGGCGAAGGATAGCGGCTGCGAATCAAAGGTCCAAGTGAATGAAGATCTGATTTTTTCAGGTCCCGAATTTTTTCCGTCACATCGAAGTACAATGTCTGCCGATCCAGGCAGGGACGGTTACGGATGTCCCAGTTGTTGCGCAGTTGCTCACCACGCATTACCTTGAAGTTGCAGGATTCATGGACGCGGTAATGGTAAAGGATTTCCGGAATGAAATGGATTTTTTCACTGCCGGCCAGTTCAGCCATGGGCAGGTAAAGGGCAAGGTCTCCTGCTGCCCGGGAGTAGTTGCCTTCCCGATCCCGGAAGGTCTTATCCGATAGCAGGTCAAATAGATAACGCTTGAAGGAACGAAGCTGGGAAAAACGCCAAGATTGCCTGCGCACCGGGACGGTGGTCAGGAAGTGCCCGGCAATGGAACTGTTCTGCCCTTCGATCTCCTCGTCGGTGTAAACAAAGTCATATCCGCTATTGTGGGCCTCCCAGACCTTTTCCAAACAGTCTTTCATGAGCCAGTCATCTCCGTCAAGAATGGCCACCACATCGGATGGAGAACTACCCAGAGATCTCAGACCGTTCAAGGTATTTTCCATGAGCCAAGCCCGCTCTTTTCCCACACGGAGCCGGATGCGCGGGTCTTTTTTAATAAAGGCATTTACTATTTCGACTGTATGATCTGTCGAGCAGTCGTCGGCCACCAGCGCAGTCCAGTTTTCAAAGCCTTGCCGTTGGAGGGATTCGAGGCATTCACAGATGTAATTTTCGCAGTTATAGCAAGGAATAACCACATGAAAATGTTTAGGTACCAGCAGGCTCTTCATGCAAGAAACCCTTCATGCTTGGCCATCCATTGCCAGGCATGACAAATAATATCAGTCATATCAGGGTAGCAGGGGCTCCAACCCAACTCGCGTTTTGCCAGGCCGGCATCCGCCACCAGCCTGGACGGATCTCCAGCCCGGCGAGAACCGGCCTGCCACCGGATTTCCTGTCCGGTCACTTCCCTGATGGCGTTGATTATGTCCAGAACCGAATATCCGTTCCCGTTTCCAAGATTGAACCTGCCGTCTTTATTCGTCTCAAGATAGCCCATGGCCAAAAGATGGGCTGCAGCCAGATCCGTCACATGGATATAGTCCCTGATACAGGTGCCGTCCGGCGTATCCCAGTCGGTACCGAAAACGGTAAGCGGTCGTGTTCCATGCCGGCATGCCCTTAGCGCCAGAGGGATCAAGTGGGTCTCAGGATCATGGTCTTCACCCAGATCCCCGTCAGGGTCTGCCCCGGCTGCGTTGAAATACCGCAATGCAACATGGCGCAACCCGTAAGCCGTACCGTAGTCGGTAAGAATTTGTTCTATAAAGCATTTGCTGTGACCATACGGATTGATTGGGGCGCTGGGATGAGATTCGGTCAGGGGCAGAACTTTCGGAATGCCGTATACGGCGCAGGTGCTGGAAAAAACGATCCTTCTGCATCCGTAGGTGCGCATTGCTTCTAATAACCCTATGGTGTTTGCCACATTATTAGCATAGTATTTTGCCGGATCGGTAACCGACTCGCCCACATAAGCAAAGGCTGCAAAGTGGATCACACCCTCAGGCTTAAACTGCTCAAAGCAGAGCCCAAGTGCATCCCTATCTTTTAGGTCGGCCCTTACAAGCGGTCCCCATTGGACGGCCCACTTATGGCCTGATACCAGGTTGTCGAAAGTGACAGGTATATACCCTGCTGAATGCAGGGCTTTGCAGGTATGACTACCGATGTACCCTGCCCCGCCGGTCACCAGAATATTTCTACTCATGCTGATTCCTGTAGTTTTCCCAAGCCGCCACCAGGATGGACAGCAAATTATTCAGCTGATTGTTTGCATCGTATTTAGTCATAATATGTCTACGTCCAGCGCATCCGTATTCTCCGGCCAACTCCGGATTTTCGGCCATTACCAGCATATTTTTCACCATGGCTGCCTCATCGCCCTCGTTGCACAGCAGACCTGTTTTCCCGTGGATCACTGCCTCGGGGATACCCGCATGACGGGTCGACACTACGGGCAGGCCTGAAACCGACGCTTCGAGTACGGAATTTGGCGTGCCTTCCTTGTCACCGGACTCCGACGTAACCGAATGCTGCACAAAACAACGTGCGTGGCGCATGGCATCCGCCACCTCGGCATGGGATAGGGAACCGGGAAAAGTGATCCTGTCCGATACACCATGTTCAGCAGCCAGCTTCATGCACTTTTCTCTCAAGGGGCCATCTCCAATCATGGTTAGGGTGCTGCCCGGCACTCCCTTGGTCACCTGGACAAATGCCCGAACCACCGTGGCAGGAGATTTTTTGTCTACAAACCGGCCCACTGCCACAAAATGCGGTTTCGATCTCTTCGGCTTAGCGTTGGCAAACGTGGCCGCATTCACACCGTATGGATTGATTTTCAGCAGTGCTGTCGATGCGCCCAAACACAAAAGGTCCTGTTCCATGACTTTGGAAACCGCAATAATCGCGGCTGCCTGCCTGAATAGTCGTTTATATCCCCTCTCGTATTTCGCCAAAACGGGCCTGAGGGTGGCATCGAAGCCATGGAAATGCGTTACCAGCGGAATACGGGCCAGTTCACAGGGATTAAGCATTGCCACGCCCGTAGGACCATACTCGGCTAAAACAACATCGATACTGTTAGCCATAAGGTATTCGGCCATATTTTGCCCGGCCCGCTTCTGTTCCTCTGTGGCAGGAATGCCGTCTGGAGAGAACAGTAAGGATACCTCCTGCGGCAAATCCGGGTGAAGCGCAGTACCATCCCCTTCATAAAGGGGCATATGACCGCCATATAACACGGAAACAATACCCGACAGGTTTGTTGCCTGTGCGTGAATGAAGGTTTCACACGCAGGTCCCGGATTGGGGTGTATGAGACAAATCCTTGGTTGATTCATGCCAATTTTTCTTTTTTAGCCATTATACTAAAGCCTGTAACCATCAAACCTTCACGGAATTCGTCCGCCCCTTTATCCATGCGCATAAGCCCCCAGACAAGGGGAACTGACAAAGCCGACAAAACGGGTCTGAGGAAATATTGGTAAAATTTACTTCGTGACCTGCGGCGCACCCACAGGCCTATCATCTGGGCCATAGCCGCTTCATAACCGCCGGTGGCGGTGATATGGATATCAGTAAAACCTGCCTCTTCCAGAAGACGTGTCAAGGCCCATGGCGTGTAGCGCCAATGATCGTGGGGTACGTCATGAACAGGCCATAAAAAGGGAACAGTACCGAAAAACAATCCGCCCGGCGAAAGTACACGCTGGGTTTCGCTCAGCAGAGCCTCCGGGACCGGGCAATGCTCCAGGACCTCGGTGGCCATTACCGTTCCAACAGACCCGTCTGCCAAGGGAAGCCGCTTTCCGTCCCAAAAGATGTCCGGCGAGGCGTAAGCAGATCCGGCAAGATCCAGGGCGAGATAACCAGTTACGCCGATGGCTTCCAGCATAATTGGTTTATACGGAGCAGAACCCGCCCCCACATCCACGACCATTCCTGAAAAGAGCGGCAATGCCTGCTCCAATGCCCTTAAGATGCCGATTCGAACCGTGTATGTGTCCACTGTGGACGGCAGACACTGGGGAGAGAGGAACTGTGTATTTTCCCCGTGAATAAAAAATGGTAAGCCGGATTTTACAAGGGCGTTCATCCCCCCCATAAATAGGCCCCTGTCATCTTCACAGGCCACCTTAGAGTTGCAGGGCGGTAGGTTGAGACGTACAGGATTTCGAACGGGGCAACGCGGCCCTTCGGCATCCTTGATGGAATTGAAAAGAGCGAACCATTTTTCGGTCACGATCCCCAGCTCGGAAACCGTCCTGATACGCTCTCTGGCAGCCATGGAGAGACTTTTGAATAGTTCCGGGTCATTTTTAAGCAGGGAAACCGCTTGGGGCAGATCTTTTTCCGCATCATCAATAAGCAGGCCGTTGATTCCGTCCTGGATTAGCTCGGCTGCACCTATACAGTGTTTCAGGCTAATGGGTACAAGCCCATGCGCCATGGCTTCCATCAAGGCCAGGGGCATCCCTTCATAATCCGAGAGGAGTGCAACGCAATGGTGACGTTTTAACTCGTCAGGCATGTCCGGTGGATTGATCCTGCCCGCAATGCGCACGGGCAAGCCTTGCCTGCAGCGATCCAATTCTGCCTGGGCCTTTTCTGCATCCGGCCCGTCTCCGATCAGAGTATACCGGGTATCCGGCAATAATTCAGCGGCCCGACAA
>JAKSBO010000162.1 GCA_022361095.1 Desulfobacterales bacterium
ACCAGTTGAAATTGATTTTTCGTAAATCCGGGTCTGCCGCCATGATATCTCTAACCCGGCCTGCAATCCGGCGGACTTTGGCGTAGTCTTTGCCGGATACCCGCAGCATGACAGGGTAGGGCTCCGGCGGACCCATCTGGAGGGTCTGCATATGTCCCCGGACATTGGGAAAGTTGTTGTCCAGAAGGGCTTTAATTTGGGCTTCAAGCTGTTTTCGTTCATTGAGTCCTTTGGCCACGATGATGAACTGGGCAAAATTGGACTGGGGCATCACCGGTTCAAAGGTGAGTATAAACCGCGGGCCGCCTGATCCCACATAACAGGCAAAATGGTCGATGTTCGGGTTGTCCGAGACGGCGCTGATAAATCTCTTGGCCTGGGTGTCCGTGGCCTGCATGGAGGCGCCTTCGGGCAATGTGAGATTCACCACCAGCTCCGGGCGCACAGAGCCGGGGAAAAATTCTTCCCTGACATATTTAAAACTGTGCAGGGCCACCATAAAACCGGCTGCCGTGAGAATAAGCACCACATACTTGAACCGCAGGCTCCAGACCAGAGTGCGCCTGAATATCCGGTAAAAGGGTTTATCATAAATGTCTCTTTCATCTTCTCCTTCTTTTGCGGGATGGGCTTTGATCAGATAGGTCCCAAACAGCGGGGTCACCACGACCGAAACCACCCATGATATGATCAGGGAGAGTCCGATGACCGGGAAAATGGTCCTGCAGAATTCCGAAGAATCACCATCTGCAAAACCTATGGGGATGAAGCCTGCACAGGTGATCAGGGTTCCGGTGAGCATGGGAAAGGCTGTGGCGGTGTATGCGAAGCAGGCCGCTTTTACCTTATCCCACCCTTGTTCCAGCTTTACGGCCATCATCTCCACGGAGATCATGGCATCGTCCACCAGAAGGCCCAAAGAGATAATCAGGGCACCTAAGGAGACCCGGTGCAGGTCAATGCCGGCCATTTTCATGGACAAAAAGGTGGCGGCAATCACCAGGGGGATACACAGGGCCACCACCATGCCCGAACGCAGACCAAGGCTTAAAAAACTGACCACAAGAATAATGGCAATGGCTTCGCCCAGGGTTTTGATAAATTCGTCAATGGCATCCTTGACCACCATGGGCTGGTTGGCCACCCGGTGGATGTCAAACCCTAGGGGCATGCCCTGTTTGATTCGTGTTAAAACCGATTCAAGGTCCTGTCCCAGCTTGAGAATATTATCGCCATCTTCCATGGAGACGGCAATGCCGACGGCAGGCTCCCCGTTGTAATACATTTTGGGTTCGCTGGGGTCTGCATAGGCCCGCCGGATTGTTGCAATGTCACCCAGCCTGAACGTGCGCTCCAGCACCCGGATGGGAAGTTCCCGCAAGGCTGAAACATCGTCAAAAAGGCCTGTAACCCGGATAAACACATTGTCTGTGGAGGTCTCCAACATACCCGACGGGGTTACGGTGTTCTGTTTTTTTATGACAGCGGCCACAACCAAGGGGTTAATGCCCATGCGGGCCAGCTTTTTGCTGTCCATCTCAATATATAGTTTTTCGGGCTGAACCCCTATCAACGCGACCTTTTTAACGCTTTTAATCATCAAAAGGTCCTGGCGGATATCTTCAGCCTTTTCCCGCATCTGTTCATAGGAAAACCCATCTGAGGTCAGGGCGTAAATATTGCCGTACACATCATCAAACCGGTCGTTGAAATAGGGGCCTAAAATACCTTGGGGCAGGTCATCCGCCATGTTGTTGACCATGTTGCGCACCTCAAGCCAGGTGGGCCGGATATCGCCTGCATCCACGGTATCCTTGATGTTGACATAGATGACGGATTGCCTGGGCCTGGAATAGCTTTCAAGGAAATCCAGGCCCGGGATGTCCTGCAGCTCTTTTTCAATTTTATCGGTGACCTGTTGTTCCATTTCGGCTGCCGATGCACCGGGCCAGCCCACACCGATGATCATCCGGCGTATGGTAAAGCTGGGGTCTTCCATACGCCCCATGCCCTGGTAGGCATAAATGCCGGCCACAGCCGATAAAATGATGCTGAACCAGATAAGCTGCCGGTGATTCAAGGACCATTGGGTCAGGTTGAAGCGTTTCATTTTATGACTCTTTGCCTGGAGGTTGGGTCCGCACCTGTTGGTTTTGGGAAAGTTTGTGAACGCCGGTGGTAATGATTTCATCGCCCGCTGCCAGGCCCTCAATGACCTGGACTTTTTCACCGTTACCGGCTTTTCCCAACCGGATTTTCCGCTGCTTGGTTTTATGGTTTTGAACCACCCACACCATGGGCGAATCGCCGGTCTGGTAGACCGCGGACAATGGGATAAAAATGCTGTTCTTTGCCTTTGATTCGATGGTGACCGCAGATGCCGTCATGCCCAGCCGAACCGCATCCGGGGGCGCGATAAGGGTAATACGGGTTTTGTAGGTCCGGGTAACGGGATCGGCTACAGGTGACATGTACCGGAGCCGGCCTTTGATTTCCAGATCGGGAAGGGCCCAGAAACTGACGCGAAACAGCGCGCCCGGGCTCAATTGTGCCACCTGGTTTTCGGGCACAAATATTTCAATCTCCCGCTCTTCTCCTTTGGTCATAATGACCACGGGCATGCCGGCTGCCACCACCTGGCCGGTTTCTGCCCGGACATCAAGCACCACACCGGCATCATCGGCTTTAAGATTGCAATAGGTCAACTGGTTGGTTGCCTGGGTGAACCGGGCCCGGGCCTGTTTCAATACCGCCCTGGCAGAGTCGGCCTTGTTTTGATAGCGGTCAATTTCGGCCTTGCTCATGTAATCCTGCTCATAAAGGGCGTTAAAGCGCTTGAGCAGGTCCGCGGCTAATTTATATTGACTTTCAGCCGCAGCGGCCTGGGCTTTGGCCGCCGTCACCGCCTCCTGGATATCCTTGGGGTCCGCCTGCATGAGCAGATCGCCTGCCTTGACCCGGGTGCCGGTTTCCACATGACGGGCAATGATCTTTCCCGGGACCCGGAATCCCAATGCGATTTCGTAACGCCCCCGGACCTCGCCTGAAAACAGATGGCCGGGCCGGCTGTTTTGGGCACAAATGGTCATACTGGTGACAAGGGGCGCGGTAGCCGGTCTGTTTTGTTTGCTTTTCTGATCCGCCGGGTTATTGCATCCGGCCGTGGTCACGACGGTCAAAACACAAAAGGCCAACGCCGTTAAAAATAAGTTTGTTCTGCCTTGTTTCATCAGGGGTTACTCCTTTCCCATGGCGCGTTCCAGTTCCGCGACCGCAATGTTATACATACTTAAGGCGTGAATATGATTTGTTTTTGCCCGGGTCAGGGAGACTTCGGCATCCAGCCGCTCCAAAGAGGTGCTTAACCCCACCCGGTAACGGGTCCGGGCCGCATCCAGGGCCTCCCGGGCCGTATCCAGGGATTTTTCGGCCACATTGATGGATTTGAGGGCTGCCTGGGCATCATGGTATGCTTTTTCCACCTCCAGGCGAATCCCCCTGAACAACTGTTTTTTTGCGGTCAGGGCTTTTTCAAGCTGCCGGGCGGCCTGGGCCTTTTTATGGCTGGTTCGGCCGCTGTCAAACAGGTCTATGCTGGCCACAATGCCGATTTGGGCAGAAGGGTCTTCATTTTCAGGTTCATACCGGTGGGCTTCTCCCACCAGGGCCAGGGTGGGCAGGTAATCGCTTTGGGCAATGGATATCTGTTGTTTTGCCATTTGGACCTGTGCATCCACCGCACCGATTTCCGGCCTCTCTTCCAGGCCGGTTTTGATACATGCCCCAAGGCCCCGGGGCATGGCCAGGGTTTGTGGGGCGTCATCATAGGCGTAGCGGGTATCCATGTCCACGCCGAGCACATAGTTTAAAGAGGTTTGGGCCAGTGCCGCATTATTCCGGGCATATAGCTGCTGCTGCCTTAAATCGGCAAGTTTCTCCTCGGCCCGCAACAGATCAAGTTTGGGAACAATTTTTTGATCATGGTATGCGGTTGCCTCTTTCACATGTTCGGTCATGCTCTCCACGGCCTCGTCCATGGCCCCGGCCATCTGTCGGCTCAAGATTACAGTGTAAAAGGCTTTTCGGGCAGACAAGGCCAGGTCATTGTCCGAGGCATCCAGGTTTTTACGGGCATTTTCCAGGTTGGCCCGGGCCAGGCGGCGGGTGGCGGTCAATTTATTGCCCGTGTACAAAGGCTGGGTCACCTGGAGTCCTGCACCGTAATAGGTGCGGCTGCCACTGGGCAGGCTGACTTCGGGCACCTGGCCGTGGGTTATGGTGGACAGGGCATTGTTCAGCTTTGCCAGCCCCTGGTTTGTCTGTACAATAGTGGGTGGGTCATCATACCGGTAAAGACCGCT
>JAKSBO010000625.1 GCA_022361095.1 Desulfobacterales bacterium
AAAGCAAGGATGAAATTGAAATATGAAGTTTTCATACATCGCAATATGCGTTTGACCAGCTACTTTTACGAAAACTTTAAGCCAAAGCACGGGTTTAACATCCGGCCTATTGGCTTTTTAATCTCATCTTGTCCCGCGGTGCTGATTTTTGTGCTCGCATCCAGGGCAAAAGATGGAAAGTAATCCGCCAGTTCAACAATTCATGAAAAAAAAGCCTCTGAACCCAAAAAACCCGATTACTGTCAGGTAAATATTGACAGCATGGAAGTGATCCGGCAGATTATCCCCTGGTAACTTTGGTCCTGGTGTCGGACAGCAGCGGTTTCCCAAAATGCAGCAACGTATTTGAGGGAAATATCAGCGAAGCCGGCACCCTGCCAATATAATCAGTACCATGGATGCCGTGTGGAAAGCCGGGCCTTCGGCAAAGGCCTGGCCGACAACAAGTTCATGGCCGGCGGCGCCATTGCCTGCCAGGCGCATTTTGTAACGGTATCCAGGCAGTAACCCCGGTTGCCGGGGTAAAAATAACCCTCTTTCCGCCGTTACATCCCCCCTGCACCCCGGGTGCAGGGGGGCTTTTTGTGAAAGGGCGGCCCGGCCGACGGAATTTAACGGCCGGGGTCAGGTATTGGGCAGAAAAGAGATGCAGGCGTTGGCCAAGGCTGTGTTCGCAAGATCCAGGTTCAGGTGGGTGGCCAGTTGGGCGGAGAATGAAGGCACATTCGTAGTCATTACCTTTGCGAATAATTTTTGAGCATTGCCAATGGCATAGGTGAATTTGAAAGAGCCGCTAGACGTATTTGCAAGAAAAGACCAGGCGTTATTCGAGATTCGATTTTGTTTTTGAGTAATTTGGCTTGTGTTTAACCCCACAAAATCGGTGACAAAGTCCTCGTCAATGATGAGGCGGTCGTCGGCACTGAACCCGGTAAGATCAATGGGGGTGTCGGGTTTCTCATCGAAATCAATGATCCTTGCATCGCTGTCCAGCCAGGCTTCCAGTTCGTCCCCAGCCAGGAGGAGGCTTTCATCCCCGTCCTTGTTCCCGTTCCCGTTGGGGTCGGCAAAGACGCCTCCTGCCGTGACCACGGCCCGTTCCCCGTCGTAGACGTGGCGGTTGACGAAGTCCACCACATTGACGGTGAGCGGGGTCCACGGATCTTTGGCGATCTGGCTGCCCAGGGTGATGGGGATGCTTTTATCGTGGTAAATCAGCTTGCCGTTGTCCATATTCAGGTGCTCGATGTAGACTTTGGCCGTCCCATTGTCCATTTCCCAGTAGGCGTCGGTGGCAGAGGAACCGTTGGTGGTGGTCGCCCGCCTGTAGGCGCTGGGGACCCCGGGGCCGAACAGTGCCGGGGTCTGCTGGGAGACAAAGGCGGTGACATCGATTTCCATGCGGTCATCTGCTTGAAATCCATTGAAGTTCAATGGGGCTGACCAGCCGTCAAACTGGATGGTCACCGTATCTTCCAGGAATTTATAGGCCCCGGTATTTTCAAAGGCCTGGGTCTCGTCCGCATCTTTTACCCCGTCCCCGTCGGCGTCGATGAAGGCCCCGGCATCGGTGACCACCACCCGGTAGGCGCCGGTGTCGTAG
>JAKSBO010000779.1 GCA_022361095.1 Desulfobacterales bacterium
AGCCATGAGATCCGGACGCCCATGAATGCGATCATCGGCCTCTCTTACCTGGCCCTTCAAGAAGAGCTTAATGAAAAGCAACGCGGCTATATCGATAAGATACACCACTCGGCAGACTACCTTTTAGGTATCCTCAATGATATTCTGGATTTTTCCAAAATTGAAGCCGGCAAACTGGATATGGAACATACCAGCTTTTTCTTGGAAGATGTGTTCGACCATATCGCCAACGTCGTGGGATTAAAAGCCCAGGAAGCAGGCCTTCACCTCATGTTTGACCTGCCCGGCACCCTGCCCACGGCGCTTGTGGGGGACCCGCTCCGGCTCTGCCAGGTTCTGGTTAACCTTGGGAATAATGCCGTGAAATTCACCCCCAGGGGGGAGGTTGTTATCTGCGTGGCCGTTTCAAAAGAGAGCGAAACGACAGTTACCTTTGAATTTGCCATACGCGATACCGGCATCGGCATGACAAAAAAGCAGCAGAACAAACTCTTCCGGCATTTCAGCCAGGCAGATACGTCCATTACCCGAAAATACGGTGGTGCCGGACTGGGGCTGGCCATTTCGAAAAAATTAACGGAAATGATGGGCGGCAGAATATGGGTGGAAAGTGCACCTGATGCGGGCAGTACATTTTTCTTTACAGCCTGTTTTGAAAAACAGCCCCAAGGTGCCCAACGGTTCTGCCCGATAAAAAAGGCAGCGCCGTTGCATATCCTTGTGGCGGACGGCAACGCCACGGCACGGTCTATTTTTTTTGACATGCTGACAGGCTTTGGCTTCACTGTTGATTTGGCAGATTCACCGGAAGTTGCGTACCAATTTTTAAAACGGCAACATAACAACCGCCTTTACGATATAGCGATTATAGACGACGCCTTTTCCACTGCCGGCGGCATCGAAATCGCCCGCACCATCCAGAACGATACACCCGGTATACATCTACCCGTGGTTATCCTGGTGTCGGCAGTCAATAACACGAATCTCATTCAAGAGGCCAGGCATGTGGATATCATTAAAACCGTTCTAGGCAAACCCGTTATGCCCTCTACCATGTTCGACACCATCATACAGGTAAAGGAAGGGAAAGTTTTCAGGGAAAGCCGCATCATGCGCAGGCAGCACGAGATCATTGAGACGACAGCCCGGCTGAAAACCGCCAGGATATTAATCGTGGAAGACAATGATATCAATCAGGATGTGGCGGCAGGCTTGCTGTCCAGCCACGGCATTGATTTCAAAATTGCCGAAAACGGACAAATCGCGCTGGAAATGCTTGAAAAAGATCATTTTGACGGGGTACTCATGGATTGCCAGATGCCGGTGATGGACGGTTACACCGCCACCAGAAAAATCCGGGAGGACAAACGATTCAAAGATCTTCCCATCATTGCCATGACCGCCAACGTCATGGCAGGAGACCGGGAAAAAACAATGGCTGCCGGAATGAATGATCACATGGGCAAGCCAATTCGGGTCCAGGAACTTTTCAAAACCCTGGATAAATGGATTAAACCGGCCATGTCAATGCAGCCGGCATATTCCCAGGCATCTGAAAATAGACTGGGTCACATTCCGGGAATAGACATCACGGCAGGCATGGAGACGGTTCAGGGCAATCATGAGCGCTATGTGAACCTATTACGCAAATTTCACCGTCGTTACCATGACTTTGGAAAACAATTTAATGCCGCCAGACAGGAAAAAGATGAAAAGGCTGCCATGAGAAGCGCGCACACGCTTAAAGGCGTTGCGGCCAACATCGGCGCCCATGGTATCAGAAAAAAAGCGGAGGCCCTTGAATCCGCATGCAAAAGTCATCATTCCGAGCAAGAGATCGACCAATTACTTCACGACATCATACAAGCACTTTCCCCGATTATGCATAAAATAGCTGCTTTTACACATCCCCGCCCCTCTCCGGCTGCCCAAGACACCTCGCAGATTCATTCCCCCATCCCGGGAAAGACCGTTCATGCCATTAAAAAGTTACAATTGATGATTGATGAATCCGACATCGGGGCGTTACAATTAATCGCTGATGTGCAAAAAATGCCGGGGGCGGAACAATACGCGCCAATAATGGACGCCGTTGCCCGGGCACTGGAGGATTACGATTTTGATCTTGCAAAAAAACATATAGACCGTGTCTGAATAAAGGCCTGGAAATTTTGTCGTTGTGATAGGCCTGTACGATTTCCGGCTCTCCCCATTGATTGCATGCGCCGATGCGTAAACACCATACATCGCTATGATTTTAAGGTTGCATGTTGATCAGGCATACGGCAATCCATGTTCCGACAACCAGGACTCAAGTTCGTTCAGGGGCATAGGGCGGGCAAACACATACCCTTGAATATCCATATCTCCCAGCCCGGTTAAAATTTCCAGTTGATTTTCGTCCTCCACGCCTTCGGCCACAATCCCCATATTCAATTTATTGGCCATCAGAATAATCGTCTCAACCAGTGCAAGGGCATTTTCATCATCAACAATATCGTCGATAAAGGATTTGTCTATTTTCAACGTGGTGATGGGCATCTGTTTAAGATAGGCCAAAGAAGAGTACCCCGTACCAAAGTCATCAATGGCTGTTGAGATACCGATTTGGGACAAATTTTCAAGCCGGGCCATGGTGGTGTTTATATCCCGCATTAACAAAGACTCGGTGATTTCTATTTTCAGACGGTTTGTGGGGTATGCAGTCTCTTTTATGATGCCTGCGGCCATTCTTTCAAACGAGGGCTCATCCATCTGCCGGGCAGACACATTGACGGAGAGCATCAGATCCAGTTGTTTTTTCTCTCTAATGCGGCAGGTCTGTTCAACCGCTTTTTTAAAAACCTGATTCCCAATTGGAATGATCAGCCCGGATTCTTCTGCAAGGGGGATAAACCGGCCGGGGGGAACTACGGTACCATCGGGTTTTATCCAGCGAACCAGGGCTTCAAGTCCCACCGGCCTGAACGTCTTGATATTCACCTGGGGTTGGAAATATACCTGAAATTCATCGTTTTCAATGGCCGCACGTATGCCCATTTCCATCTCGATTCGCTGATTGATCTTTTTGGCCATTTTCTTCTCAAACAGGTAATAATTGTTCCTGCCTTTATCTTTGGCATGATACATGGCAACATCGGCATGGCGCACAAGGGTCTCGGCATCATCACCATCTTCGGGGAAAACGGAAATACCCATGCTGCATGAGATGTGAAAGGCTTTACCGTCAATATTAAAGGGCACTGAAAATGAGTGCTGAATACGTTCGACCATGCCGATAATTTCCATCATATCGTCCACGTCAGTGACCATAATGATAAATTCATCCCCGCCGAGCCGGGCCACGGTATCACTGGCCCGGGTAGCGTTCTTTAACCTTGTGGCGGCCTCTTTTAACAACTTGTCTCCCTGGGCATGTCCTGCCGTGTCATTGACGGTTTTAAAATTATCAAGATCAATAAAAATCAACTGAAGTATCTTTGCGTCGCGCCGGGCTCTGATTATCGCATGTTCAAGCCGGTCTTTGAGCAGTGTACGGTTGGGAAGGCCGGTAAGCGGATCATGGTAAGCCATATATTCGATCTGCTTCTCTTTGCTTTTCATCTCTGAAATATCATGAAACACGGCCACATAATGTTTCACGTCCCCATTTTCATCCCGGATGTCGCTGATGCTTAAAAATTCCGGATATGCCTGACCGGACTTTTTACGATTCCATATTTCCCCGGACCAATGACCTTTCAGCGTCAGGGAATGCCACATGGATTTATAAAAGGCATCATTGTGCCGATCCGATTTTAAAATCCGGGGATTCTGTCCTATGGCTTCCGGTGCCGTGTATCCGGTGATGTCGGTAAAAGCCTGGTTTACAGCCTGGATCCGGCCGTCAGGATCGGTGATAGTAATGCCGTCATTGCCATTTTCAAACACTTTTTCAAATAGCTTAAGCCGGACTTCTGCCTCTTTACGGATGGCATTTTCTGTAATCAAATCCCTTTTATACGTTTCCAGCCGCGTCACAAATTCGTTAAAACTGCGTTCAAGATCGCCTATTTCATCTTTACTCCGGCTGACCAGCGGCTGCAACTGCCAATCCCGGCTCATATTGACATTTAAACGGTTGATCAGACTGGTCAGCGGGCGGGTAATGGTGATGCTTACAGCCAGGGAGACAAGTGCAATGCCACAGATGGAGACTGCCAGAATAACAAAAAAGATCCGGCGCATTGTCGAAAGCGGGGCAAAGGCTTTTCCTGTATCTGTTGAAGAAGCGATAATCCAGTCAAAATCCGGTATATAATCAAACACCATCAATTTCTCTTTGACAACCAAATCTCCAGGGTTTTTCCAGAAATAACGCATTATCCCTTTTTTCTGTACAATGATTTCCCGGATCTGTTCTTGATTTTCGGCCATTGCGGCATCCATCATGTTGCCGGAAAAGTCAGGATGAATGATAATGTTGGCCCGGCCGTCAATAACAAACGCATAGCCGGTCCCCAATATATCCATTGCCAGCACGTTGTCCTTAAAGTCTGCCACGGTAACAAGCTGGGAAAACTCCGATTTGTAAGACGACGCAGAGATGATCCAGTCCCAGGGCGCAAAGTAAGTCATGTGCAATGCCTTGGCCCGTTTTTCATTCTCTCCCGGGTTTTTCCACCAGTATTCCAGGTAGCCGTTTTTCTTTATCAGTTGTTTTTGTATGAACTCCAATTCGGCATAGTTCTGCCCTATAACACCTTTTTTAGGATGGACCCTGGCCTCTCCCGTGCTGTCCAGGACATACATATACCCGGTCCGGCCGATTTTTTGACCCAGCAACAGGTCTGCGGCCTGCCGCTTTGCCTCTTCTTGGGTCAGCAGATGATTTTCATAATTTTTGTAAATACGCTCAATGATCGCCAGATTATGCTCGGCAACACAACGCAGGTGAACTTTAATGGAAACAGTTCCTGCCGTTTCGATCATGCCTTTGATCGACTGATTGGAAAGGATCAATGCATTTTTTATCTGATGCTCAAGGTGTTTTTTAACATGACGGTAATAGATCGTAAAACCACATGAAAAAACAGCTATGGACACCAGGGAATAGATGAAAAAGAGCTTAAATCGTATGGGCAGACGCTTTGGCATATTGAATCTTTAAATTTACAGGTTTTGATTTATAACCGGTTAAAGGCCATGGGCCGCTTGAACGTTTGTCAGCGTACACACGGCAAACCATGAAAGAATTCAATCCCTTGAAGGTTCTTTCGTATCAAGATACATCGTAAAAAATACATAATCAAAATTGTATTTCAAAATGCATACGAAATCAAGTTCAGGACGAAACGTCTTCTTTTCCTGCAATGGCATTCCCTGAGAATCAATATGAAAGACACTCAGCAACGTATCGGTACTTTCACATAAACAGCCACGGGCCGGTCTGACAGATCAGCGGCATATGATCACGCTGAAAATCCATTGTCAAAATGCACGGCATTTTGTAATTCGCCTGAAAATCAGATATATTACAGGCTGATTATGCGATAACAGCTTCGCAGAAGCCCTGGCGGATACGCGTATGGAGGATAGAGATGTTTAACTATTTTTGGAAACTCAAACGCATTGTTTTATGTATATGTACTATCTTTTTTCTCTTGCCACCCCGTGCCCAAGGAGCCCCCGTGCTCCGGCTTGCCACGGATCCCTGGCCGCCCTACTCTTTGGGACAAAAAGGGTGTGCGTTAAAAAGCGGATATGCTTTCGATATCGGCCTGGAGATGAGTAAACGCCTCCATTGCGTATTAAAGGCGGATCTTCTGCCGTGGAACCGGGTACTGGCCTGCATGAAAAACGGCACGTACGATATTACCTTTCCCATTCAAAGCAAGCCGGAAAGAGAGGTTTTCATGGTTTTTTCAAATACCATTTTTGAAGACATGGTTTTTTTATGGCACCTGAAAAACCGGAAGGATACGCTATCCGGATGGAAGACCATTGATGATCTTAAACCCTATACCATCGGTATTGTTTCAGGCTATACCTACCGGAACAAGATGGACCGGGCCATTGAAAGCGGTATCATAAAAACGGAAAAAATCAACTCGCCGGAATGCAATTTTAAAAAACTTTTAGGAGGCCGGTTTGATGGATTTCTGGAGAGTGAATCTGTTGTGATGAGCTTTTTCCAAAAGCATCCGGAATACGGCAAACAGATTACCCATGCCCCCCAAATTGTATCCAAGGACATATTCAGAATCGGGATCTCAAAAAACTCACCGTTCGCACAAAGACTTTCGGAAATCAACAGGATAATTTACGAAATGAAACAGGATGGTACAATTGAGCGAATTCTGATAACGGCAAATTAGAGAAGCACGCCCCTTTATGAAAAAGACGCACACGGCTTCAATTAAGATTCGACCTGAATCTGACGCAGTTCCTGCCCCCCTTCTCCTTTGCCTCGTAAAGACTGATGTCCGCCATTTCAACAAATTCTTTTTCAGTTAAATCCGACCCAGGGATCACAACCGCAACCCCAAGGCTGATGGTGACATGATCACAAATCTTTGAAGATTCATGGGGGATGGAAAGCGCTTCCACCTGTGAACGGATTTTTTCCGCCATTTGCAATGCGCCGTCAAGTCCGGTTTCCGGAAGAATGGCTGCAAATTCTTCACCGCCATACCGGGCCGCCATATCTCTGGGCCGTCTCATACAGCCGTCAATGGCCTGGGCAATGCGCCTCAAACAATCATCCCCTTCCCGATGACCATAGGTGTCATTATAAAATTTAAAATGGTCAACATCGCAAAGAATCAGGGAAAATTCCTTTTTAGTCCGTTTATGGGCAAACCACTCCCGGTTCAAGTAATCATCAAACCGTCTGCGGTTGGCAAGTCCTGTCAGGCCATCTTGATTGGAAATCAGGATCAATTTTTCGTTGGCCCTCTCCAGGGCGCTTTGAATTTTTTTCCGCTTTTTAATTTCAAGGGTCAAGGCCTTATTTTTTTCCTGCAGCTCTTTTGTGCGTTCAGCAACTTTCAACGCAAGGGTTTTGGAATATTCATCAATTTTCTCGTTGGCTTCCTGCAGCTCTTGAATTCTCATCTCCAGCGCAAATTCCCTGCCCTCTATTTTTACCAGCATAAAACCGATACTCTCACTTAACTGGGCAATCAGGGGGTGTTTTTCTTCCTTGGTCAATTCAAACAGGGCATCCACATCCGTCTTATCATACTTTTCATAGGCAATAGCTCTGCACAACTCAATAAGTGTTTTGAGATTGGTCAGATCGTTATTACGTTTCATAATTATCCCTGTTTATATCATCGAGAGCAGTTTGAAAATCGAATATTATGTTCAATAGGATGTTCCCAAATTGCGGCCTTTGTCAAGGATAAACACAAAAAGGGGAGAATCCGGCGGGCCATAAATGATATTGCATTGCCGGTACCCGGACGCGTGGAGCAAGACACAGCCGAACGCATCTGCATCCATGTAAACCATAACAAAACGTAAAATACCGGCTGCCGGTTTTGATCGCATTTTGCGACACATCAATTATGAAATTTTTGAAACAATATCAATCAGGCGAAATTACTTTAAATTATGGTGATTCCGTGAAAGATCAGGGAATCCCTTAAGAAATATATCCCCCAAAAAACGCACATTTTTTTCTCATTAAAAAATCTCCTAAAAAAACTGTAAATATTGATAGTCAAGGCATTTGCCGCCTGTCTTAAAACGGCATGGTTTTTGCTTAAGATTTTTGCTTAAGATTGTCCAGACAAATCAATTTGTTTTAATGAGAATGAGTTAGGCAGCCTCATGGTCAAAATGAAATTACCCGCCTGCTTGTCGTTTAAGCCTCCTTAGACGCTGCAGCGGAAGAATAGCTATTTCTCTATGTTATTATGTTATTCTTTGCATGGCTTGGTAACGGCTAAAATCCGGCATATCCGGGCGCTGTTTAGTTCCCGTAGAATAACAGCCCCTTTTGCCCGATGTCTTTATTGGGCAACATATTTATTTCAATAACGGCCATGGGCCGACCGGGTCTATCAGCTCCCAGGCCCGACCCACAAAGAAAAGTGAACGAAATTCAACAATTCATTTAAACTATAATATAAAATGCCTGCAGATTATAACCGGGCAAGGAGTTGCTTCATGGCACAATCAAAAAAAATAGGATGGGTATCGGTTCTTTTCGCATTAATGCTTTTTGTACATTCAGGTATTGTGGCGGCATCGGATTCAACGGCAGTTTCCTTTCCGGGAGATGGTTATGTGGGGGTTTGTTTGCATGCAGAAATACCGGAAAACCTGAAGCAGATGCTTTTTGCCATCACCGGGCAGACTGAAATTACGCATTGCTGGATCACGGTAACGGAGGATGGCGTCCAGGGCGTTATCCATTCAGACGGCATAAACGGCGTCCATTTTCTTTCTTGGCCCGACTTGCTGAATCTTTGTGAACAAGACTCAATCCGGTTATTTAAGCCGAATAAAACGGCCATCGGATTTGCAGAGCTTGGGGCACTCGGCATCAACTTATCCGGCTTCCCACCGTTTTTCAGGAATTTGCTGGCCTGGCACCTGGGACATTTTATGATAGACACCTGGATACAAGAAATGCTTGCCTACTGCGGAGTGCCGTATGATTTGAATTTCATGCCCACGGATGATGAGATTTACTGCTCTGAACTAATGGCCCATGGATGGAACAACACAGGCGCTGCGTATGAACTATTTCCAGCACAAAAAGCCGGCACCCTGGAGGGATGGAGCACGGTTGAGCCGTGGCTGGAGTACTTCGGCCTTACCATTACTGAAGATACGGACGTTTACAATTTAACATATATCCTGAGTGATGAAATCCGCCCCTATTTTAAAGAGATAAGCGTTTATTAATCTGATACGCGATGATCCGGTTTTTGTTAATTTGTTCAAATGCTCTAAAAACCGGATCATCGAGTGATAAAAATATCTGGTTTCCCTTTTAAAATACCCCAATTTATGATGAGATAGAGACCATACCGGTCCGGACCCAGGTATCATATGCAGTGCCTGTGTCCGGACCACCCTTTGGCGGGAACAAACAAAATATCCTGTCCCATGAGAAAGTGCGGACCGGCCGGCTTAGCTGTATAGGTGGATATTATGACGGATGGCGTTAGACAAAAGGTACTTGCAGAACTCCTGGGATTGCTCAGCCTGGAAAAAATTGAGGAAGAGATCTTCCGGGGCCAAAGCCAGGATTTGGGATACGGTGCCATATTCGGCGGCCAGGTCCTGGGCCAGGCATTGTCTGCGGCATCCCGTACAGTACCGGACCATCTTTGTGCACACAGTCTGCACGGCTATTTTCTCCGGGCCGGGGATGCGGCCTGCCCCATTGTGTATATGGTGGAGCGTACCCGGGACGGCCACTCGTTCAGCACACGGCGGGTAAAAGCGGTACAAAAAGGCAGGCCATATTTTCCATGTCCGCCTCATTTCACAAATACGAAGAAGGATTTCAGCACCAGGATCCCATGCCCGAGGTTGAAGGCCCTGAAGACGTGGAAAGTGATTACGATAAGATCTTACGCTATGCAGATAAGATCCCCGAAGATATTGCCAAAAAACTGTTGTATCCCAACCCCATTGAACTGCGGGTCATCAATCCGGTAAACCCATTCCACCCCGTTCCCAAGCCCCCGGACAAATATGTCTGGTTCAGGGCAATGGGTCCTCTGCCCGACGATGCCGCAACCCACAGGTATATGCTGGCCTATGCATCGGATTTTCACCTGGTCCCCACCGCCCTTTATCCCCATGGGAAAACATTCTGGTCCCCGGACATGCAGGTGGCAAGCCTGGATCATGCCATCTGGTTCCACAGGGATTTCAGGATGGATGACTGGCTGCTCCACGTGATTCACAGCCCCAGCGCCGCCATGGGCCGGGGGCTCAACCGCGGTTCCATCTATACCCGGGACGGCAAGCTTGTGGCCAGCGTAGCCCAGGAAGGTCTGATCAGACAACTGGATAAAACCACCTAGCTGCCGGCTGCCGCCTCATCGCTTTCCTGCAATCAAACCGGCTCTAATCGTGCGTATCAAATTTGCGAGCATCAGCAAAATCACGATACAGAACACCACCCAGGCACCTGTATCAAATTGCGGCCCCCCTGCAACGGCGGCATACACGTAGGGCAACAGGGTATTAAACAAGACGATAACGCCCCACAAAAGAACCTTGGGCCAGGCCATGATCCGGCCGCCCAGGGAATTGACCAGCCGGACACACCCCACGATAAACCCGGGCACGGTGATCATGTCCAGAAACAGAAAAACCAAAGGATCAATCCCCCGGCTTTCCAAAAGGTCTTTGAATACCAGATACTTTACAATATCGTAGCACCACAGAAAACAGATACCGCCGAATTCATGGCTCCTTCTAATTTTCATAACAAACAATAAAACCCTAAAGGAACCCCATGTTTGGACGCAAAGTTGCCCAGATGCAAGGCGCAGAAAAATTTAAAACCGGAGCGACCTCTCGGTCGTGAGGATTTTAAATTTCTTCTGCAACGCGGCAGGCGGGTGACTTTCCGTCCAAACATTAAATATTATCTTTTACTACATGAAAGGAGATCTTGGATGCCGTAACAGTACTTCGGCCCGAATGCAGGAAGGAGACCATCCAGACCGCCTGGAAAAAAAGAATCATGCCGGGATGCCACAGTGCCTTCAAGCCTTTATCCAGGGAAACCGCCACCCCAGGGTCAGGAAAAAAAGAGAGCAGCGCGACAGTATACACAATGGCGGCCAGGGCCATGATCTGGTACATGGAAAATTTGCGTTCCCCTCTGAAATCAGCCCGGAAAAATTCAGACATCACCCGCCAGGTCTGGGTCACCACAAGGGTTTCCACAAGGGCAATTCCGGCAAAACCCCGGAGGAAGAGCAAGGTACCTGCAAGGCCGGATACGGCATAAATCACAGCGGTGATGATCTGTATGGGAATCAATGCTTCACCAGCCAGCCCCGACGCATAGGCCGCCTTTTTCGTCTCCCCTGTAAAAACCACATGAAAATGTCCGAACAGATTACGAATGCGGTCCGAACACCGGCTCAACGGTTTGCCATAGCAACAGCCGAAACTTAAACAGGCAAGGCGTCCCAAAGATTCTCCAAAGGTGTATCCAATGCTTAAAACAGCCATCATCACAACAACCGGCACATGAAATCTAAAAACCGGACCCAAGGTGGCGTTCACCAGCATAATGATCCAGGGCGCGGCCACCACCCCGGCAAACACGGCCCCTCCAACGGTCAGGGTGGCTTTTTTCTTTTCAACTATCCGGGCAACAACTTTGGAGGCAGGGATCGTTACGGCCAGCAACAGAACCGTCAATACGACCATAGCAGAAAGGGGAATCCCGGCTGATGCAGCCAAAATCACAACCATAACCACGCCAAAGGTGTACGCATTGGCAGACAAAAGACCGTACCAGGTCAAATTCAGCCCCCGCCACTGGCCCTGGTCCATTTTCTCCAAAGGGAATGCCGCCACCATCTGCCACTTTTCTTTGGGTAAGGTTTTAAATCCCCAACTCAGAACAACGCCAATCAACACACCCAGCACAACAACAAAAAAAACGGCTGCCATTACTCATCTCCTATTCTGCACCAGCACGTGCATGGCCGATAACTGAGCGGACAGTCACCTCTGTTTCCACAAGGGACCTGCCGAACCCTTCACTGAAACGGCTGCTCGCGTCGGTGCGCATCTGGTTTTCCAGCAAATCTTTGGAAAAAGATACACGTTGTTTTTGAAATATAACAATGGTTGTGGAAGACCCCGGACGGTACAGGCTTTTGGGGCACCCTTTTTCCATGAAAAGCCCGGGCACCACAGCCCGGGGATTCTCATATCCCTTTTGACTATAACACTGAACAATTTTCCCGATCATCATGGCCACCACTTCCACCATGCACACAAGTCCGCATCCGGTCCCCCCGGGCACATCCGTATCAATGACGGTCACCACCCGCCGGTTTTTGGAGTAAGGCGTAACCTCCCGGACCACAGCCCCCGGGTTACAGGAATGAAAATGGCCGTCTATCTCATAAATATCCATGACGATTCCTGCGACGGGCGTATGGTTATAGTGATATTTATCCGGGGTAAGCCGGGTCACAATAAAACAGCCATGGTCAAAGGCCCCAAGCCATTGAGGCTTATCCCGGCCGACAAGCTCAGAGAAGTCAAAAAATTTGCCTTTAATAAACAAGGCTGAATTTTTTGAAAAAGCCCCCGCCAGAAGACGAGAATCCGCCGGAGAGACGACGGCAGAACCGTCTTCCGGCATGGGGCGAAGCTGTTCATACCGGATCTTGCGCTCAAAAATCTTTCGCAGGGTATCAAGTTTTCCAGGGTCTCCTGCCACCTCACTTAAATCAATGCCGTGGTCAGCCAGAAAGCGATTCACATCAACGGGCGGGGTGAAAAAAGGCAGATCATAAGAGACAGCCCCGATCAGACTGGACATCCGGGCTGAAATTATCAAACGAAATAGAAAGAAAGAATTTTCACGAATTGAGGAATAAATGGTGCTGATGACGGGATCTGCCTTAAGCGTCTCGGTTCTCACCTGCCGGGTTTTACGGTCTATATATTGGTGTTTCATAGTGTCGGCATTATGACTTCACTTTGTTTTAACCGTGTTAATCTGCGACTAAAAAAATATGTGTGAACGATGAGGATATCTTAAGAATCATCCCAGGTTTTCATATCCCGGCTGATCACCAGGACCATCAAATAGATAAACTTTTTGAGTGTTTCAGGTGCGCAGGTTTCATCGATAAAATCCTGGCGCATGGATTTTAAGAACTTGAGTATGTCCCGGCTGCCCAAAATCTGACCCAGGGCCTGGCCGCTTGACGGATCACGGTATCTTGCCCACAAATCCATCTGCTCAAAGGCCGTTTTGAGCAGGTCAAATCCCTGGCTCACATGGGCCTTTCTCAAGGTCTGCCCGTAATATTTTTCTGCGTTTGCATTAAACAGCCGGCCCGGCACGGACATGGGTTTATGTTTTCCGGACCCGTCAAGAATACCCTGGGTAATCCGGCCCCATGCTGCATGGGTTTTGGGCGCATTGACCCGATGATCAAGATCATCAAGAATAGTTGCGCAGTTCAAGGCTGATACCAGGTCCGGGGCTTCGCTTTGGATCAGGGATATCAGGGCCCGCTGGTATTCGTGGACCAGCACCCGGGTGTAGCCCGGATACCTGTGACTGTGCCGGGTTTTAGCCGTATTTTTCAAAATTTTAGCCAGAAACTGATTCCGGGTCCGGGTTTTAACAAAAAACGTCGGCACACCAATGGCCGTGCAAAAGAAGATCTGACGGCGCTCACTTTCAACGGCCGGGGTATCGGGTATCATGGCATGATCCACCTGCCTGGAATAGATATATTTCTGGGCCAGGGCCGTAATCAGTACCTGCAGGTCGGCAGCCTTTCCCATATCCCTCACAACATCTTCAAACACGCTGAAGTAACGGTGTTCAAACCCGGAATACCCCATCTGCTGGTATTTTCTCAAACGAACCAGTTGATATAACGCCATGCGCCCGTCAAATACGCCCATTTCAGTCAAATCTTTTTTAAGATCAGCTTCACTTTCCAAACTGCCGTTCAAAGCCGGACTCCGGAAGGTACTCATCACCGAGGTAAAATAGTCAATAAGCCGGCCATCGGGTACAAAGTCTCCTTTCAGCCTGAATAAATTTGCAATCAGGCGGTCCAGCCACACCGGGCCAAAGGGGGTCATGGATTTGCCCATGATTTTCAGATGGTCTTTTTTCTTCCATCTGCGCCAAATCATACGCAAATGGGTATGGGTCAGCTCATGGGGCATAAACCCGAGCACCCGTTCCGGGTGAAACGACTGAAAATCAAGCCTGTGGGGGGCAGCCGAATAGGTGGTGGCAAACAAAGGCAGAAAATGTTCCCAGATTTTTATGGCCAAATCGCCCGTATATTTTTCATCCGGCGCCGTAAATTCAGACCCCGGATCAGCCATGAACTGCGAGAGTTTAATGCTGCCAAGACTGATATGGGTGCTGTTATTGGCCAGGCTGATATTAGAGGTATTGGGCAGCACCACAAGATTGGAGTTAATAATGCCGGCCTCCTTGAGTTGGGTTACGGCATTGATCTGGCTGCGGGACAACACCTTGTGGCAAACACTCATATACTCTTTTTTATCTTCTCCCCGGTCCCATCCGGACAGGCACGGGCTCATGAATAATTCCCGGTAAAAGGCATCTGAAATAAGATCATTCAGCCGTTTCTGGTCTCCGGGCGGGGTGGCGGAGAAAAACACCTTTACCTTCTGGCCGTTTTCATTGAGTTCAAACTTATGCCCGGCATAAGCCACCAAGGCCTGGGTCAAAAGAAACCGCAACAGGGTTTCGCCTGCCAGCCTTTCTCCAAGACGCCCGGAATCATTGGATTTAACCGGGTAAAAGGAAAAAAGTTCAGGAGAGCTGTTGTCATTGGAAAAATGGGCGAGCATTCTTTCGCCCCAGGCTTTTATCGGTTTGGGCACACAAAAATCATCACCAATTACATCGGCCAAGGCCAGCTTGAGCAGATAGGAGACAGGCACCCTCACCTGGTTTTCACCATTTTTTTCAAATACGAAACAGGCGGCATCCCTGCGATATTCTGATGCGGGGATGGATTTATCGGCCTTAAGATCCTCGTTAAACACCTGATTGGCAAACCGGTTGAGCACACGGCGGGGAAACCATACCCAGGAATTCTCCCAATCTTTGCCATCCTTGTCCTTGAGCAGGCGTTCCAGGGCCACGACCCGCCGCTGGGGGGTTTCGCCAGTTCTGGCCTGTTCCACAAGATTCCGGTAATAATTGGATGTTTCAATTACCCGGGCCAGATCTATATTTTCCCGCTTTCCCGCAACAACCGCCTGAAATTCATTTTCCGCCCCTGCCGTGGCATCCCCGGCCATGAAGGGCAGATTCCGAATAAAACCGTCATCGGTCTGATCCGTCAAATCGAAAGCGTCGCTGATCCGATCCATGCGCCGGACCATATCAGACGATTGAAACACCTCATTTTCGTTACGTTTTATGGCTGCAATCATGTTGGGGCGTCGTCCTGTAGGAAATAATTGTGACGTTTTAGTGCCGAAGCGAAAACCTGAAAATCCGGTCGGGTACAAGGCGGACCGTAAATTTCACCCCCGGCCCTGTATTAAACGTTTAGAGGATTACAGTTTAGTGACCCACTGCCTAGTCGGCCAAATTTACGGTTTTGGATCAGGCACGACTCAACTTCAAAGAAAAAATAGTACTTTATTATTACAATAACGTTACAAGGATACTAAGATTTTGTGAAAGCGTAGCCTGAGTGGAAGCTGGTAGAAAATAAGAGTTGGGATATCAGATATCTATCTTTTTTCTTAATGCCTTAATTTTACTGCGCCTGGTTTTGGAATCAAGGCGCCTGGTTTTCGATGCCCGTGTCGGCCGGGTGGGTTTTCTTTTTTTCACAGGCCGGACAGCATCTCTGATCAATTCCCCAAGCCGTTCCAATCCGTTCTCACGGTTTTTTGCAGCACTCCGGAAGGTCATGGCCTTGATCACAATAATCCCCTGCCGGGTAAAACGCTTGTCCTTGAGAGACAGCAGCTTTGCCTTAATGTCATCCGATAGATCCGAGGCATGAATGTCAAAACGGATATGAACGCCTGAAGAGACTTTGTTCACATTCTGCCCCCCGGGTCCCCGGGACCGGATGGGATAGAATTCAATGCTGGTATCCGGGACGGATATATGATCGGATATTTTCAAATTTACCTTCCTTGTAATTTAAACCCGATAATCCGGTTTTTAGGTAATTTGTTCAAATTCAAGGCGAAGACAATTTTTAACCGGAGGAATATACCATATATTTTGAGGATTAAAAATTGTCTCCAACGCCGGAGTTCGACCAATTAACAAAAACCGGTTCATCGGCTAAAGCCCCCAAACCCACTTGATTCCCAACACCAGGGTAACCAACAGCGCACACACCCCTCCGATGTTCAACACCAACCCGTTTCGGTACTGTTTTGCCCAATTTTTGTCATTGAGCAGCCATAAAAAAATTCCCACAAAAAGCGGGGTGCCCAAAAAAGAGAGGGCCAGCATGATCAATAAAAGATTGACAGGCCTGCCGGTGAGAAAGGCGCCGGGAAGTGCAATGAGGCATCCGGCCAGAATTGTCAGCCGGTACCGGCTGCTTTTAGGCCGCATATCCCAGTTCATTTTATCCCCAAGCACATAGGCGGCAGCGATAAAGGTGGGCATAATCGTTGAGAACACCGCGCACCAGATGCCTATACAGAAAAAACCATGGGCATAGGGCCCTAGAAGCGGCGTAATGGCATCGGCCATTTCAAAAAGGGTATTCACATGGATATCTGCGGGGTGAAGCACGCAGGCACCGGTCAGGTAGATGGCCGTGCAATAAAGCCCGAATGCGCCAAGAAGAGAAAGGGCTGTATCAAAACGGGCGGTGCCCAGATCCGACACCCCCCACCCTTTCTCATGCACGGTATACGTCTGCATGGACAAAATGGTTACATGAATGGAACCGCCCATGATCGCGGTCATCATCAAAATTTCAGCTCTTCCGAAATGGGAAAAATCGGGCCAGAGCCCTTTAACGGCCATGCTCAAGTCCGGCTTTGCGATAAAAAGGGTGCCGATAAAACAGACCACGAGCAAAGAGACAATAAGCTTGCATACCATCTCAACAATCCTGTAGCCGCCGTGGGCCACCAGGACATAGAACGCCAGGGTGAACACGATGCCCCACCAGGGCACGGCAAGGCCGGTTACGTATTCGGTCACGGCAACCAGGACTTTTAAAAGCACCACATTGC
>JAKSBO010000384.1 GCA_022361095.1 Desulfobacterales bacterium
ACGACACCGATCTGACCGCCCTTGAGAGTGATCCGCTCGATCACGTCCTCCCGCGCATCACCGAGCGTTGCCGGCGGCGTCCGGCCGTCGATGCGCGCCATGTAGGCTTCCAGCCGCATGAACTCCTGATTGCCTGAAAACAGAAAATCTGCCATAAAGGTGGCCCCGGGGCCGCCAAAGACAATTAGGCTGTCCGGCAGGATCTGCCTGGCCCTGTCTGCACAGGCCATGGCATTGATCCGGGTGGGGCTGGTGAGTGAAAAGCCGATGATATCAGGCTGCTCCTGCATGATGGATTGGGTGAACAAATCAAGTGCTTTTTTTGCCGATCCATTTGCCGAGGGATTGGCCGGGCCTGCCGGTGCAAGATTCAAAATGCCTGAACTCCAACCCTGGTCCAGAAGTCCTGCAGCCAGGTAATAAAGCCCGATGGGCACCTGAAGTGCGTCCGGGTCCGTGACCCTTGGATCCAGGCAGGATGGATTGACAAACAGAATTTTCACAGCTAAAAGGCGTTGAGTATCAAATCTTCAAGCTTGCGCTTGGGTACGTGGTGGACCTGATCTTCATCCCGGTAATATTTAATATCTCCGCTGTCATCCACATCGTCGATGCAGGCTGTTTCCACTGGCTTGCCCAGTGCGATGACCAGCTTGACCTCCAGATGATCACCGATGTTCAGCAGTTCTTTCAGCTTTTTGATATTTATGGCGGCAAACATACATCCGGCAAGGCCCATTGCCCGGGCCCCGAGCAGCATGGTCTGGGCCGCAATGCCGTGGTCGCACCAGAAATTTTTTGCAATGGTGGTATCCCCTAGAATAACAATATATCCCGTGGGCTGTTCCGCAGGTTCCGGGCCTTTCCACTCTTTGAGGTAAGCGGCCCAGGTGAGGCAGGAAAATATCTTATCATTTTGTTCCCTGCTGCTGGAAATAATATATTTAAGGGGCTGGTTGTTGGCCGCGGAGGCCGTATACCGGGCCAGTTCCACAAGTCCCGTCAAGGTCTGGGTATCCAGTGCAAAACTGTTATCAAACCGCCTGCAGGAGCGGTTGGCTTTTACCAGGTCTTTGAAATTATCCATTGCGCGTTCCTTTGGGTGCAAGGCAACCGCCGGGCTCTGTGTTGATCCGGGACAGTTGTATGTCTATCCAGTCCAGAATTTTGTCCATCTCCTGGGTGATTTCCTGTAACGCCTTTCCCCTGTGGCTGACATTTGCCTTTTCCGCCATGGACAACTGTGCAAAGGTTTTGTCCAGTTCGGGAAAAAAGAACAGCGGGTCATAGCCAAACCCGTTGTCGCCTGCGGGTTCCCGGGTGAGTACCCCCTCGCATCGGCCTTCATAGGTCAACGCAGCCCCTGTGGGAACGGCAATGGAAATGACACATTCAAAAGCGGCTTTCCGGTTTTCTTCATTTTCCATGGTCTTCAGAAGTTTGTCCACATTGTCCTGGTCCGTGGCGTTTTCTCCGGCATAACGGGCCGAATATACACCCGGTGCACCGCCCAGCGCCTCCACGCAAAGCCCTGAATCGTCCGCCAGGGCCGGATATCCCAAGATCCTTGCCGTAAACGATGCCTTTTTATATGCATTGTCGTCAAAGGTCTCTCCGTCTTCTATAACTTCGGGAATGGGGCCGAAATCCGACAGGTTTTTTATATCAACCGGGTAGCCTTGCAGTCTTTCCTGTAATTCTCTTGTTTTGCCTTTATTTGTCGAGGCCAGTACTAAGATCTGTTTCACCTGAACGCTCCTTGTGCACTATTTAGACTTTTTTTAAATTTAAGACGTTTAATATAAGTGTTGGTCCGGGGTTTGTAAAGGCAGGCCCGTAAGTAGTGCCCGGCCGGAAACGGTAAATTTTGCCGATTACGGCGTTGGTCTGAAATCTGAAATCTTTAGAAATGCACCTTGTATTCCAAAGGTTTTACTTTCAGCCTGCCTTGTACGCAACAAAATTTCCAGGTTTTCATTCAGGCATTAAGTGATCTGCCTGGGATTTTATATGGCAGTCCGGGGTCGTTAGGCTGATTTTCAACCTGTGTTGCGGGCGGTGCCTGGTGGCTGTTATATTTTAAATGAAAGTACCGGTAAGTTGCTAAGCTTCTTTCATATTTTGTTGCGGCTTAAGCCTGGGTGTTGACAGGCCGGGTCGGCCCATGACCGGTATTTAAATGATTATTTGGGGTCTAAAAAAGTATTTATCGTAAAACAAAGACAGGAGATAATGATCGTGCAAATGGGATTTGTCAAGAAAAAAACAGGCTTGACATCCCGGATAAGTTACAATACAGATTGGTTTTTTGATTTCGCCCTTTGACAACTTTAAATTGGATTGGATTGGAAAAGTGCTTTATAATTGGAGTTTCTTTATTGCAGCGGCAGTATTCCTTTTCGGAATCATTTACAGGACCATTGGGTTTTTTCGGTTAACCATCGGACCGGAAGGACTTGAAGTTACGACGGCAGGTCGAATAAAATCATTTTTGTTCGGTCTGTTAAGCATTCTGGTTTCGCCTGTCCGGATTTTTAATTTTTTCAAGACTGCGATTGTGGATGTGGTGCTCCAACTGCCGCTGAAGCGTCAGGACCCCTTGAAGTGGGTGATGCACATCTGTATCTTCTGGGGATTTGCAGAGTTGTTTTTTATCCATGCCCTTGACGCCTATGTCAGCGACGTAATTTTCTCAGAGTACCTGCCCACATTAAATCCGTTTATGTTCCTTCGGAACCTGGCCGGTGTCATGGTGATTGTGGGGCTTGCCATTGCCGTATACCGCAGGAGAACCCTTTTCCGTTTGAAGCAGATCAGCCGGCACCCCGATTATCTGGCAATTGCCCTGCTTGCAGTCATCATGATATCAGGCTTTGGCCTGGAAGGTGCCAAAATTATCTCTTCGGGTGTGTTCAACGACATGGTGGAGGAATACGGTGCCGTGGATGAAGATGAGGAACTTCCGGCACTTAAAGCTGTCTGGCAGGAAGAGTACAATGTCTCTTTCCCGGGCGAGACCATTGAGGTCTCCCCGGAAATTTTGGAGGAAGGCGGAATTATCAATGAAGACAATTGTATCTCCTGTCATGCCAACCCAAAATGGGCTGTAGTCTCCTATCCGGTCTCCCTTGCCATGAAGCCTTTTGCCGGATTTTTAAACGGGAACCGCCTGGATTCACTGATACTGGTCATCCATTATTTAAGCTGTTTTTTCCTTCTGGCGTACCTGCCTTTCAGCAAATTTTTGCATATTCTGACAACCCCGATCAGCCTTGTCATTTCAGGCATTGCCGGACAGGAGCTGAAAAGCGGTGAGAATAAGGCCACCCGCCGGGTGTTTGATCTTTCCGCCTGCACCCAGTGCGGCACCTGTACAAGCCACTGTGCCGTGGGACCTTTGTATGATATATTTAATAACCGGTGGGTGTTTCCTTCAGAACGTGTAACCCAAATCCGGGAATCGGCCTGGGGCCGGTCAATGGATGCGGAATCAAAGGATGCTTTTAACCAGGGCAGTTTTATCTGCACCCTGTGCAACAAATGCTCCCAGGTCTGTCCTGCCGGGCTGGATCTGCAGGATATCTGGCTGGCAGCCAGGGAGCGGATGAAGGAAAAATTTCTTCCGGATCCCGTTGTCCAAATCAGGGAACGTCTTAAAGAAAATCAGGCTAAAAAGACGGAATCCGAAGGTCCCTTGGTGCTTAAGTCCGGCAAGGAATCTGTGGTTAAGGCCTTGAGAAGATCTTTCCAGGCGACTACATTTTCTCAATGTTATACCTGCCTGACATGCACCAATTCATGCCCGGTGACAGGTGTTACAAGCGACATCGGACAATTTGGTGCCGCACCCCATCAGGTTATCCATGCCCTGGTTCTTGGGCAGACTGATCTGGCAAAGGACGCCGCCATTGTCTGGGATTGCCTGACCTGTTATAAATGCCAGGAAAATTGTCCCCAGGGGGTCAAGATTACGGATATTTTTTATCAACTTAAAAACATGGTATACCATCAGGAATTTGGAATATGAAATGTGCCTTATTTTCAGGATGCAGGACCGGATTTGACATTCCCCAGCACCCAAAATCCGCCAAAACGGTTTTATCCAGGCTGAATGTCGGGGTTGAGGAGCTTGATTTCGGTTGTTGCGGGTACCCTGTCAAGGAAAAAAATCTGGATGCTTATCTTTTACTGTCCATACGCAATCTGGCCATTGCCCAGGCCCATCACCTGCCTGTGCTGACCCTGTGCAAGTGCTGTTTCGGCGCCCTTAAACAGGCCGATCACTACTTTCAAAATGATCCCAAAAAACAGTATATGATCAATTCGATACTGGAAAAGGAAGGTCTGCACTATAAGGGTGGTGTCAAGATCCATCACATGCTCACCTTGCTGGACCGGGAAATTGATAAAGGCGTAATCCAGCGAAGCGTTGTGCATCCCCTTGACGGAATAAAGATCGCCGCAAGTTACGGTTGCCACGCGTTGCGTCCCTCAACCATAACCGGTTTGGATGATCAACCCAATGCCCCCACGATATTTGAGCGAATTATCAAATTGACCGGGGCCCAGCCCGTAAACTGGTCCAGAGGCCTGGAATGCTGCGGCAATCCACTGCTGGAGAAGAACAGCCTTCTGGCCCGGGAATTTGTTTTGAAAAAATATGAAACAGCAAAGCAGGAAGGTGCGGATATCATCTGCACAGCATGCAATTATTGTCACGTGCAGTTTGAATATGGCCGGGACCTTATCCTGAAATCGGGATCAACCGACCCCATCCCCGCGGTGCTTCTCACCCAATTGCTGGGTCGGGCCATGGGGCTTGAAAAAAAATTAGCAGGGTTGGAAATCGCAGCATAGAACCGATAAATCACAAACATTCCCTGTCCTTTTCGGGACAGGGAATGCTTTAGCCTCTTTTTCATAATAAAATCCGGTGAGTCATTCAGTTCTTTCAACCTTTATTGCGGGGTGAAGTCCGGCAGTTGCGCCAGTCCGGTCCTCTGCCGTTATTATGATATAATTGCTTTTTTATATCAGTTGTGTAATAGTTAAT
>JAKSBO010000904.1 GCA_022361095.1 Desulfobacterales bacterium
CCCTGAAGAAAACCACACAGGTCTTTCTCCGGCTATGCCCGGAGAATATCCAAAAACAACTAGTGAGATAAGAAAGCCAAAATACAACTGCTTCATAATAAATCCCACCCATAAGGGTTAACGAATAATGGTCACCTTTTCCGGGGCAACCGCTTCCAGCGGGCCGAAGTCAAGGAAATCTATATAATTCCGGGGTTTTTTTCTTTTGACCAGATTGTTGTCAATGGCCCATTGCTCCATGTTTTCCAACAGCATGTAAAGGTATTGCTTCATGCTTAGGTTATACTTTATCTCACCGCGAATAGCTTCGTTCATGACATCAAAGGGATATCCTTTTACTTTTGCGATTATCCTGATGCTTTCATCTGTGTTGGTTTGAATGAATTGCTCTGCTTTTAGAATGGCTTTTAGCATATCTTTGACTTGTTTGGGCTTTTCATCCAGCCACATTTTTGAAACAACCAGGGAGACCGGTTTTCGATGTATGGAACCGTCTTGAAAAATAACCCAATCGTTTTTCAGTGCCTTTTTAGCATTTTCAATGGGCATGCCGTGCTGGCAGACAGCATCAACCTTACCTGATGCTATGGCTTGGGGGAGTTGTTTTTTAGACATGAAAATAATTTGGGTTTCATTGCAGGGGATATTATTGAGGGTGAGGAATTTATCTATAAAAAAATGAGCTGTTGTGGCCCTTACGGTTGCAATTTTTTTACCCCTCAGATCTGATGGGGTTTTGATCCCGCGGCTTTTTCTGGCTATGATTTTAGTTTGATTGTCTGTGTAGGCTAACGTTCCTATAATTCTGTGTTTTGATAGATCGAGGTCTGTTAAAACAATACTGATAATATTAGCCGTTGCAATATCTATTTCTCCTGATAAGTATTTATCAAAAGCGATTTTCCCTTTACTGAATTTTATAACTTTCCCATTGATGCCTTTTTCTAAGAAATAGCCTTTGGTCTCAGCAATAATAACGGTACCGTCCATGGCACCGGAACCCGCTGAAAATAAAAGGGGGATCTCTTTGGAAAGGGCAGTGGCACATTCGGATGCCGTAAAAAAAAGGACAAAAAGCAAAAAGATAAAAGAGTGCTTCACAGGAATTCTCCGTTAAATTTAAGATTGAGAAAAGAGTAGCTGTTTTTCAAAAAGCGTTTTCAGGATATAAAACGGAATCTTGGGATTTGTCAAGGACGGAACAAGGTCCCTGACCCGGCATCAAGGCGTCACCTGCGGTGCTGGCTGCGGTCTCTTCTCCCTATGGGGTATGATTCATATGCCTTTTTCTCTAAAAAAACCCTTTGTCTCAGCAATGTTAGCAGTTCCGGACATAGCCCCTGTCCCTGAAGAAAACCACACAGGTCTTTCTCCGGCTATGCCCGGAGAATATCCAAAAACAACTAGTGAGATAAGAAAGCCAAAATACAACTGCTTCATAATAAATCCCACCCATAAGGGTTAACGAATAATGGTCACCTTTTC
>JAKSBO010000885.1 GCA_022361095.1 Desulfobacterales bacterium
AAGGATGTAGGAAAATATAAGAACGCAGGGCAGATACAGGCACTCCACCACTGCCACCATGCCGGCACCCAGGTGGTTCAGGCTGGAAAAGTAAAATATGTCGGCCAGGGTAATGCCTAATACCCCCGACAGAATAAGAATCCACCATACACGCGGTGTTGTATCCGGGAAAAAAGGAATACCCAAAACGAGCATGGTCAGGCCAATCAAAACCACAGCCACGACACTTTTATATATATTCAGGGCAATGGGCGAGAAATTTTCCCCTGCTTTTTTAAACAGGATAACGGCAAAGGCCCAGAAAAATGCACATGCCAGGGCAAAGGCGGATCCCATAATGTCCTTTCAGATATTTTTTATAAGAAGTCCGGGTAAGTTGCTCAGATCTTTCAATATTTGTTATGGGCTGTACCTGGCAGATGATATGTCAGGCCAGCCCGTGGCTGTTATATGAAAAAGATTAACCACGGAAAACACTGAAGATGGCCTTCTGCGCTTTCCATGACTTCCTTGGTTAAAATGCCTTTCATGGTTTGTTGTGTTGGTCAGGTCATGGCCGTTACTTGGTATCAGTTGGGGTTGGAGAAAAGCGAAAGCTGCCTTTCAGGTGCGGGACGCCCCTGGCCTTGTCCCGCAGTTCAAACCGGGCATTGGCTCCCGAAAAGGTATACCCCAGGGTGATTTGTGCCGGCATGAAAATCGGCAGTTTCAACGCTCCGTCCATACCCGTGAGTATTGGATAGCCTGCAGCCTTTTCAAGGCTTGCACCGGCCCGGGCCATGCTCCATATGCCGTGGGCAATGGGGTGTTTAAAGCCCATGGGCAGGGCTGTCCAGGTATAAAGATGATGGGGGTTGAAATCCCGGGATACGGCTGCATAGCGCCGGCCGGTATTGCCCGGTACGTCAATGATTTCCTTCACCGGCAGAGGGGTGTCCCGGGGCGGCGGCTTTTTTTCCTTTGGTTTCCTGGCCTTTGACCGGGTCAGATAGGTGGCGATTCCCTGCCATACCAGCTCTTTTTCATCGGAGTTTGCAAAGGCCTTTGTCTCAGGATGGTCTCCGGCCACAGCCGCTTCCATAAGAAATCTGGAGACGATGCCTTTTTCCGTCCGGGCCATATCCAGAATCCGGCAGTAAAGATCAATTTTCAGTCCCGGTGACACCGGCTGGACCAGTTCAAAAGACTGGCCGGTCTGGATCAGTCCCATGGGGCTGATGGGAAAGCATGAAGACGATATGAACCGTGACATTATGCTGATGAACAGGGACTGGATAAAGGCTGCGGGCACACCTGACCCGTTTATGTCGTATCCGCACACCTGCTTGAACCGGTTTACCTGATCTATATCAATGGTGACCCCGGGATATACCATGCAGGTTTTTTCAAGCGCCGCATCTTTGGCCAGGGTTGTGGGACGGACCATGGACAGACTTATCAGCTTAACAAATACTTTGGGGATTGGGAGCGGGCTATCCATGACAACCACCCGGTCCCGGCCCGAAGGCAAAATCACGGTGTGCAGGGGCATGACGTTTATATCCTGATTGGCGTTAAAAAGTCTGGGGAATCCTATCACGTCCGGCAGTCTTGTCAATATGCTGTTTATGGGATAATTTATTGTTAATAGCAGGCGACGGAATTTCCGGTTTTTCGCTCAGGCTCTCAATAGTTTTGGTTGCCGGCTGGATAAAAAAATATTTTTTTTCGTGGGTACCTAACTTTATCATTGACCCGGCATGGCTAAGGGTATAGAAGCAGACCGGATGATAAAAATGACCATGTCAAATCCAAGGAGACTTCATGGACACCTGCATCACAAATCCTGTTTCAACAGGCACTTATATCATTAAACAAGCCAAACTCGTTAACCTTGACCCAAGTCTTTTGTATGAAGCGGTCATTGATCTTTCCGCCCAAGGATTGATCACTGCCGACTGCATTAACAGGGCAGCCGGTATCCTGCTTTACGATTTGGGCCTGCCCTCCTATTTTTTTGAAACCATTACCAAGGATTTATTAGCCAATATCCTCTCCTCCATTGCCAAAGGGCTTCGGGTCAGGGGTGACTGTGTTGATCTGTTCCCATGGGTGGCGGACATTGATTTCTCCCTTTTGGAGAACACGCATGCCCAGCGGGTGCGCATTGCCACAGCCGAAACCCGGCAGGCCATGGAGGCCATGCTGGACAGCCAGCTTGTGGGCCACCGCAGGGAATACTATTACAATCCGGAAAAAGAGTTCTATACCTATGTATTCTGGCCTGCAACGGTTCTCGACATGCCGGCCGGAAAGACGTCCGGCTCCCGTTTTCTTTTTGACCTGGACAGGAAATATGACCAGACGCCCCGGGTGACCCGTAACCGTTACGAGATGTTTCTGGAAACGGTAGAGAGCGAAGTGACGCCGGTGATTGAGGTGTTTCACCTGGCCGATACCGCCGAAACGCGCTTCATGTTTAATTCGGATTTTGAAAAGCCCCAGATGGCGTTTCTGCGCAGGTTATTTTCCGACCATGGCCTGACCATTACCCGGGCATACTGGGAACCTTACCGTACCAAAGCAGGTGTGCCTTCATCCATCTGCTCCCTCTATGTTACCGGCGATTTGTCAGGGAGTCTGGAAGAGCTCATTATTGACGACCTGCGGGCATTTTTAAGCTTCAGGGTTTCAGAAATTATCCGCCTCTACGTGGATGGACGCCTTAATTTCAGGCAGATGCTTTTTGCCGGAAATGCCGTGGATTTTACCCATATGTTTATTTACAAGGAGCGGGGTACCCACGGCGACAAAGAGATCATGGACAGCCTGGAAAATGCCGACCAAAAGGCCGCCTTTGCATCCAGGGTTCATGAATCCAACAAATTTACCTATGTGTCACGTAAAATCATGGAGACCGCCTGTGCCCATCCCGACCTGCTTAAATTTTTGTTTAAGCTGTTTGATGACAGGTTTAATCCTGACGGTCCCTGTGATTGTGACGGCCATAAACTGGACAGTGCCCGGGAAGGCTTTGAGCAAACCCTTGCCGTTCGATTCATGGATGATCCCCTGGGAAGGGATATTTTCTCTTTCATGTTCAAATTTATCTGTGCCATGCTTAAAACCAATTTTTATAAACAGGAAAAGCGGTCCTTTGCCTTCAGGATGGACAACCGGATTCTGGACCCCCTGGTATTTGAGCAGTTTGTATTCGGTGTTTTCTATGTCAACGGGCACTATGCCAGCGGTACCCATCTTCGGGCCGACGACATTGCCATGGGCGGACTTCGCATGATTCGCGTCACGCCGGGCAATTACGCCATGGAACTGGACAATGCCGTGATGCTCAATTATGCACTGGGGCCCAAAGCCCAGCGCCTGAAACACAAGGATATCTGTGAAAGCGGATCCAAAGGGGTGGTGGTGCCCCATCCCCTGTATGCCACCTACAGCATGCAAGCCCTGTATGATTACACCGACGGCATCATGGATCTCATGCTGTCTGATGATAATGTGGTGGCTTACTATAAAAAGCCGGAAATGATTTTCTTTGGCCCGGACGAGGGCACCGCACCTTTGATGGACAAGGTTGCCCTGCGTGCAAAGGCCCGGGGATATGAATACTGGCGCACCATTACCACGGGTAAAAGTTTCGGCATCCCCCATGACACCTATGGCATCCTTGATAACGGCGATATGTTCGGGCTGCTGGCACATGACGAGCATTCAACGGAACTTGCCGTTAACGGAAAAACCGAAATGATTGCCTCGGACATGGAGGAGATCTGGCAGCGCATCGGCAGCACGATTGCGGTCAGCGGGATGACCACCACATCGGTCATGGGTGCATTTCGTACCATGATAGCGCACTATGGGGTCAAAGAGGCGGAGCTGAATCTGATGATGACCGGGGGGCCGGACGGCGACCTGGGCGCCAATGAGATTCAGTGTTACAAAGGCAAAATTTGCCTGGTCATTGACGGCGGCTCCATTTTATTTGATCCCGACGGTCTGGACCGTCAGGCTTTGACGCAAATCGCTTTTATGCGCCATACCGCTCCCAGGGTGAACTCTTTGGGGTTCCCGGCGGAAAAGCTTGGCCCCAGGGGCTTTATGGTGCCCTTAAAGGGCAAGGATATTACCCTTCCCGACGGCACCCTGGTGGCAGACGGGGCCGTATTCCACAGAAATTTTCTTACTGATCCGGTCAACCGCAAATATATTGAACAGGCAAATATCCGGGCCTTCATCCCCTGTGGCGGGTTCAAGGATACCATTAACCGGGACAATGTCCGGGCCTTTAGCAAAAATTTTGCCGAATTAAGATTCATCGTGGAAGGTGCCAATGTCTTTTTTGACGATGCCGCCCGGCGATTTATTGCCTCCGCCACGGGCATCAAGCAGATAAAAGACAGTTCCGCCAACAAGGGCGGGGTGTTCTCCTCTGCCGTGGCCGAGGTGCTTACGGCCTTTTTGCTGGAAGATGATTACGACGAGCGCCTCCTCAATCATGTGGAGACCCGCTGGGCCTTGATCCGGGATATCATGGATCTTGTGGCCACCTATGCCCAGGCTGAAACATCCATGCTCATACGTATCCATGAATCAGATCCCGGCGTGCCGCTGTTTGTGTTGTCCGAGCAGACCAGCGAAGCGATTTTTGCTTTCCAGAAAGTCGTGGCCGACCATATAGATGAGGTCACGGGCAATGAAGATCTTTTATGGAAGGTGCTTAAAACCTATATCCCCAAAGGGCTGGCCCAGGGTATGGGTAAAGAGACCGTTTTGCAGATCATGGGCGCAGAAAAACTTAAATCTTATCGAAATGCGATCATTACCAAAAAAATTGCTTCCATGGCCTTCTATCGCCATGGTACAAATTGGGATGAATATGTTCAAAAGGCTGCCGGCGATTTTACCGGTGCCATGGCGGATCTTTTCAACGGCGGAAAATAATTATTGTTTGAACGCAAGGTTACCCATCTGCGGCATTGCAGCCGGGTAACTTTGCGGGCATACGCCCCGCTAACAAGTCGTCCAGACAATAGTGTTCCGTTCAGACGCTAGTTACCCTTATAACAGCCACGGGCTGACCTGACATATCAGCTGCCAGGCTCAGCCCACAACAAAGTTTGAAAGATCTTGGTAATTTACCCAGACTTTCTTATAAAACAGGAGGCGATTTAATATGGGAACCATAATGGATATTGTCAGCGGCAGAGACCCCTATGAAAAAGAATTTCATCAGGCCGTTCACGAAGTGATGGGATCCGTAAAACCGGTGCTTGATAAAAATCCGGAATACCGTCATGCAGGCATCATGGAGCGCATTGTGGAGCCTGAGCGTGTAATTCAGTTCCGGGTGCCCTGGGTGGATGACCAGGGCCGGGTGCAGGTGAACAGAGGGTTTCGCATCCAGATGAATTCAGCCATTGGGCCTTACAAGGGCGGCTTAAGATTTCACCCCTCCGTGAACCTCTCCATTTTGAAGTTCCTTGCCTTTGAGCAGGTATTTAAAAACGCCCTGACCACGCTTCCCATGGGCGGCGGCAAAGGCGGGTCCGACTTTGACCCCAAGGGAAAATCCGATTTTGAGGTGATGCGGTTCTGCCAGGGTTTCATGATGGAATTGTTTCGCCATATCGGCCATAACACGGATGTGCCGGCCGGAGATATCGGGGTGGGGGGCCGGGAGGTCGGCTATCTTTTCGGCATGTATAAAAAATTGCACAATGAGTTTTCAGGCGTACTCACCGGCAAGGCCCTGAACTGGGGCGGATCACTCATCCGGCCCGAGGCCACGGGCTACGGCTCTGTTTTTTTTGCCGATGAGATGCTGGGGACCCGCAATGACAGCTTGAAAGATAAAGTCTGCCTGGTATCCGGTTCCGGCAACGTGGCCCAGTATACCACGGAAAAGATCAACCATCTGGGGGGAAAGGTGGTAACCCTGTCCGATTCCACCGGCTATATCTATGACGGGGAAGGCATCGATGACGCTCGCCTGCAATGGGTGATGTACCTTAAAAATGTTAAGCGGGCACGTATCAAAGAGTACATAGAAAAATATCCCAAGGCCCAGTACACGGCCTTTGATGCTGCACAGGACCACAATCCGCTGTGGAATCATAAAGCCGACGGCGCCTTTCCTTCGGCAACCCAGAATGAGATCAATGCAAAGGACGCACAGAACCTGGTGAACAACGGTATCTATCTTGTGTGCGAAGGGGCCAATATGCCCTCAACCCCCGATGCCATTGATATTTTCCTGGATAACAAGTTGCTCTATGCGCCGGGCAAGGCATCCAATGCCGGGGGGGTGGCTGTTTCCGGGCTGGAAATGTCCCAGAACTCCATGCGCATTAAATGGTCCAGACAAGAGGTTGAAGCCAAGCTTAAAGGCATTATGCAAAGCATCCACCACGCTTGTCTGGATGCCGCTGAAGAGTACGGCACCCCCGGCAATTATATGAACGGTGCCAATATCGCCGGGTTTGTCAAGGTGGCGGATGCCATGATGGATCAGGGCGTGGCCTGATGCCTTAAAATACGATTTATGGCAAGGTTTTGCTTTGCTCCGGCCGGTTTGCGTCATGGGCCGGGAAAAAAAGTGTGAATGCCGTTCCCCGGTCCAACCGGCTATGGACATCTATAAATCCTTTATGCCTTTTAATAATGCCGTGAACAACCGCCAATCCTATGCCGGTTCCCTTTCCCATTGGTTTTGTCGTGTAATATGGCTCAAATATGCGTTCCCGCGTCTTTTCGTCCATGCCGGTCCCATTGTCGGCAACAATTAATTTTGCATATTTGCCCGGCTTTAGGGCCGGGTGGGGGCCGGCAAACCGGTCTTCAACAATTTCGTTACGCAACACCACCATCAGAAAACCGCCCTTGGCGGACATGGCATCAATTGCATTTCCACACAGATTTATGACAACCTGGTTGATTTGGGTTCCGTTGCCGAAAACAGGGTAAATGCTATCCGAGATGTTCAGTTTAATCTTGATGTTCGCCGGCACTGATGAGCGGATCAACTCCATGGCGCTCTGCAGAATTGATCTCATATCAATGATCTGCCGGGCGGGGCTGTCCTGCTTGCTGAAAGTCAAAAGCTGCCTCACAACATCTCTGCCCCGGATACCGGCGACTTCGATTCTCTTGGCCCGGTGCTGCAGGGCCGACCTTGACGCCGGCAACTCACGCATATTCATTTCATTGTTGCCCAGAATGATTGTAAGTATGTTGTTGAACTCATGGGCAATGCCGCCGGCAAGACTGCCGATGGATTCCATTTTTTGTGACTGGATCAGTTGATCCTGCAGCTTGCGCTTTTCAGAAAGATCGTCACCGGAACAAAGCACGCCGACAATTTTCCCGCGGGCATCCCTGACAGTGGTCGTATGCCAGGCAATATATTTTATTTCTCCTTTTGGCGTGATGATTTCATTTTCGTAATACTCCGTACCGCTGATAGTGCCGTTAACCATGTTTTTGAATATATTCTTGAACTCTTGTTTTTGAGATTTAGTCAAAAACATATCAAACAAGTTTTGGCCGATAATATCTTTTTTGCTGCATTCCAATACGGCGCAGGCCTTCTCGTTGATCATATTGACTTTACCGTCAGCATCAAGGCTTACGAACATAACGGTTGCCACATGCAGATATTGTTCGGCTCTTTGTTTTTGCCTTGCCATCTCTTTTTGGGCCTGCTTTCGTTCTTTAACCTCTGCAGCCAGTTTCCGGTTAAATAAAAATAAGATCCCGCTGCCTATTGCAAATAGGGCAATGAAGCCCAGTGCAACAAAAAATATTTGTTTGATCTTTCGATAGTCCGATTTTTGTTGGGGATTATATAGAAATCCATCCAGTGAAAAATCGGCATCAATCAATCCCAGTTTTTCGTATGTTTGTTTGATGTGCTGCCATCGTCCCGGATTCATATGCCCGATTTCAACAAGATCGGGCATCATGATTTTCCTGATTTCCCGGGCTTCATACGCAAGGTGCGCTTTGGTTTTATTGACCTTGTACCGTCCCGAAAGTAAGTCAATAATCTCCTGGGGGTGAGCCATGGCATATTCCCAGCCGCGCAGTGAGGCATAAAGAAATTTCTGCACCCGTTGGGGATGATGTTCAATCTCTTTTTCCGAGGTAAACAGGCAGTCGCTGTAAAAGTCCACACCGTAGGCCATGGGAGAGATGACCAGCGGGTCCACACCTTTTTGCTGCATTTGCCAGGGCTCGTTGGTTACATAGGCGCTGACCGCATCGGTGCGTTGTTTGATCAGATCTTCAATGTTATAGGATTGGTCGAGCCGCTGGTATTGATCAGACGATATGCCCTCGTTTAACAGCGCCACCAGTATATCGGCGTCTTTATACCCGGAAAGCAGCATGATCTTTTTATCGATAAGCCCCTGAATGTTAATAATGCCCGAATCTTTCCTGACCAGAAGAATTGAGGGTGAATGTTGAAAAATAGGAGCAAGAACGACAAACGGGGCGCCATCTTTGCGGTGCAAAAGCAGTTCTGATCCGGCAACACCGTACTGGGCACGGCCTTCGAGGACCTCTTCCCTGGCAAACTTGCCGACACCGCCTTCAACAATGGAAACATCAAGGCCGGCCCGGTTGTAAAACCCTTTATGGTGGGCGGCATAGTATCCGGCAAACTGGAATTGATGCTTCCATGCCAATTGTAAGGCGATTTTGCCTGACGCATTGGCCCCATTACACCCAATCATCAATACGAATATGACCAGGATGTAAAGAACGGCATTTTGGGGTGCCGGCAAGGGCCGTATGTATTTGAGAAATTTTGTCACAGGGTTTTCCTTAAAAAAACCGATTGGCCGCGCTTTGTCAGAAGTATTTTGCGATTCTTTTTTATAAGAAAGTCTGTGTAAGTTACCCAGATCTTTCAAGCTTTGTTGTGGGCTGTGCCTGGCCGCTGATATGTCAGGTCAGCCCATGGCTGTTATATAAAAGTCTGTCTATCCGGCCCTCAGGCGTCCAGCACCTTCCGGCAGGCAAAGGAAAAATCTTCCGGATAGCATCCGCCGATAAAGCGCATCTGGGCTTCGGAAAACGTGCCCGGCGCATAAGGAAGACGCGGAATAAATGAGTATACAATATGCTGGCCGGGGACCGGGCTGTTAAACCGGCCTGAAAATTCTACGCTTGTGACCATCTGGGCGCCTAAGGTTTCCAGGGTCTGAATGGCAATACGGATACCGGTGTCCAGGGCATTGCGGGTCGGGGCGTCTGCCGCAAGCACATGGGGGCAGGGGGCTTTGGTCATGAGCATCAGCTCCCATTCACTGACCTGGGCCTTGGGGGCAAAGAGCATGGCCTTTTCATTTTCCCACACCACAAGGGTGCTGGGGCCGTCCGGGTTCATGTCCGTCCGCTGATTGTTTTCAATGGCCTTGATAAAGGCCGGGAAAAAATCCGTGCCGTTTGCTGCCTTGTAATCCTGGATAAAGTCGGTGATCAAGTCCCCGCAGCCAAAGCAGGGGTAAGGATTGCCGTTATTGTCCGGGATACTTTCCGGGATCATGGCGTTTTGCTGGTGGATCATCTGGTGGGAGGCGTGCAGCCGGTGGCCGGACTGGGCAAATCCGAATCCGAAATTCCATCCCCATAACGCCCCTGTGAAAAATGGCGAAGCGTTGTCCAATGGGCTGTGGCCATCCGATGACAGGGCATCCAGGATTTTTATGCGCAGGATCTCAAGTTCATCCGGGCAGAGGGCGCGGCCTGTTGCCGGCAGACTTATCCCGAGCATCCGGGCAAGGCGTGCATAGATGCGCTGGTAATACAGATGCCGGATACCTGACATGTCGGACGGGGTCAGGTCATTGGCCCGGTAGCGGATTTGGCCGTTGGCCATATTACTGGCATAGTGTCCCCAGGGAATATAAGAGTTGGCCCGCATATATTCAAATACATGGGTCTTCTCCCGGCTTTCTCCCACAATGGGGCTGTTCCCTTGTATGCCGGGTTTAAGCACCATGACCTCTTTGTAGGCATCGGGCAGGGCCGGGTTGTTGCCGAGGATATCATAAAGGTCGTGGTCGTGGACGGCCGGGACGTGTCTGCCTTGATCTGTTTTTTTAAAGGCAACTCCCGTGGGCGGATGGTCCTTGCCGTTATCAAACACAAAGTCGCAGGCACAACCTGCAAGGACACAAAGTTCGGCTGGATCTGTGGATGCCTGGGCCAGGGCCAGTTTCAGGGGGCGGGGAAGCCGTTCCAATACCTGGCGAACTGAGTCCTTGGGCAGGTCCTTATCCTTTTGCCATTGTTCCAGGCAGGCGGTCAGGGAACAGTCCGGACGGGGGGCAAGGCTTATGGTATCCGGACGTTCTGCCTTGCGGTCCGCCCAGGCCGAATTGATAAAGGTGCTGCCCCTGAAGGGAAATGCATTGGCGATTTCATAGATCCGGTCCGCTGCGTCGGCCCGGACCTGCCCCTGGGGAAAATTGGCCTGGTTTTCCACGGGCTGCCCGTCGGGCAGGCGGCCAAGTATATCCTTAATGGTCTTGTGCCTGAAATTATCCACAGCAAATTTAGGCGCGTGGATGCCTACTATAAATTGCCCCCGGGGGCTGACGCAGGTCCTGGGCGATTTCATCTACATCTCCGGGGCTGCCGAGGGCACAAGGCATAGAAACGCAAGGTGGCCATCCGAGTTGTTTTTGATCTGGTGGTCAACATTGGGGGGGATATAGACCGCGGTTCCCGGGGAAACGGTCTGCCATTGCTCCCCAAGGAGCACGTCGGCTTTGCCCTCAAGCACATAAATTTCATGCTCCCAGTCATGGGTATGGCGTGGGGCGTGACCGCCGGGTGCTACGTCAAATCTTCTCATGCAAAAATTTGGCGCCCCGTCATCCTTGCCGATGAGTACCCGGCCTGTGACATTTTTGACCATGTCGTTGTTTATTTCCGTACCCTGGATATCCGTGTAATGGGTTGCTTTCATTTTATCTCCTTTAAAACGGTCCTGTCCGGCCGTGGGTTAGCGCTGATAGTTGAGTTTAAGAACCCGGCTCGAAATTGTCAATGCCTGTTCCCGCAATACCATGGCCTCCGGCAGGCAGCGAACAGGATTTTACAGCGTTTGAACCCGCCGGTCTATTTGAGTTTTCAACTGTACTGTTTCCGGCTGGAAATGGATGGCGGGCCAAAACGAAGCTGTTTGTGAATGCGGATAACAGCCATAAGTGACGGGATATCCTGCCGGGAAGAACCTTTGCCCTATACAGATGTCGCTGCGTTTATTCACCTGGTCTAAAGCGGGGGGCCGTCTATATGAAGCCTGAATTGCTGTGTTGACGGATCAGAGATGGAGACGCCGCAGACATCCGAGGGCAAAAGGTCCGGTGTGAACCGGATTCTGTTAAAATCTGCATCCGCCGAGAACGCAAGGGCTTTGGCCTGGGTTGTTTTGCCGTTTCCGGGTGCGTCTTCAATCAGGATATGGCTGTCTGCGGCAAGGCCTGAAATCAGCATCGTGATGGTCCGATCCCGGCCTTTTATAATACGGGTAATGCTTTGAAACAACTGTGTGAAGGTGTCAAATCCCGTCATGCCTCTCTTCGATGCCCTGGTTTTTCAAGGTAATGGATACTCTGTTGCGCCCTGAGCATGCCGGCGGCCTGT
>JAKSBO010000094.1 GCA_022361095.1 Desulfobacterales bacterium
ATCTCTTTGGGTGTTTTCAATAACCTTGGCGGCCTCTGCTTCTTTAATTGTCTGGGTCCGGTGAACGCCGGCCTCGATAATGGACTCATACAGTGCCGCTACTGTTTCAAGGGTAGCTGTATCATCTCCGGATACGACCTTTACAATTTTGGTGAGGGTATGTTCTTTGTCCCCGGGATTGATTCGTTCTGGAGAGTAGCCTACGTGAAAGTTTTTTTTCCAGGTCAGGCCGGATTCTTTTTCAAGGATGGGGACACAGATCTCTTCGGTAACGCCGGGGTAGACCGTGGATTCAAATACCACGATGCAGCCTTTTTTCATAACCCGGCCTACAGTGTGGGAGGCGCTTTCCACCGGGAAAAGATCCGGGCGCCTTGCCTTATCTATGGGAGTGGGGACGGCCACCACGATGATGTCGGCATCGGACATGAGTTCGGGGTTAGTGGTGGGGGTAAAATTGATTGCCTTTTGAAACTCCTCAGCAGAGACTTCGCCTGTGGAATCCTTATGGCCCAAGCTATTGTCTACGATGGACTGTTTCAGATCAAAGCCGATGGTTTTATATTTTGATGCAAAGTGCACAGCCAGGGGAAGGCCTACGTATCCCAGGCCAACGACTGCTATTGTTGTGTCTGTCTTCAACTTGAATTCCATTATGATGTTTTGTATTTATTTACAGCAAAGCGGTAATCCGCTCGGCAGCCCAGCCGTCCCAGAAGTTTGGTTTTTTACCGGTTTTCCAGTCGTTGTTCATGAGCCGGTCAAAGGCGGCTAGGGTTTTTCAGGGGATTTGCCCATAGGTTCGTTGGTGCCTTGGGTGACGGTGATGGGGCGTTCAGTGTTTTCCCGGATGGTAAGGCAGGACACGACCAGGGCTGTTGTTTCTTCCTGAAGCCCGCGTTAATCGGTTAAAGCCATCCGGCGGTCTTTCCAAAGGTTTAAAAAATAACTCTCACCGTCCTGCACATTACATAGGATAATAGCCGCCTTTCTTTGGGGAGCCCTTGAATACGATTTTTTGTTCTTTGCGAAGTTTTTGAATCCAACGTTCCAATGTCTTTACAGGAACACTTAGCATCTTTGAGTAATCCGGAAGTCTTTGTCCGGGATTATCTTTGAAGCATTGATATAATGATTTTACTCCCTCACATGAAGAAAATGTAACGAGTACGCCACCAACTGTCTGTTCAATTTTAAGGTCAGTTCCAGGTGTTCTTCTATCTCTTTGCGAATGCGGATCATCCCACTGCCGTATTTTCTATATTTTTAGTCAGATAGGAGGCTCCAGCGATAAGACGATTTCGGATACGCCTGAACTGAGCAGGTCTGGTATGTTGAGACCTGCAGACAATTGTTAAACGATTCTCATTTCATAAACCAGTCATAGGTAGACCGGATACCCTGGTCCAGGGGTATGGATGCCGACCAGCCAAGTTTTTCCAAGCGGGAAACATCCAGAAGTTTCCTGGAAATGCCGTCGGGTTTGGATGAATTGAATACCAGATCCCCCTTGAATCCCACCGCCCTTTTTATGGTCAGGGCAAGTTCTTTTATGGTGCAGTCTGTTCCGGTGCCCACATTAACAAAACAGGGGGATGGATAACTGGCAAGGTGCCGGTCTGCAGTACTGTCCGGCAAAGACATGATGAAAACAGAGGCATCAGCCATGTCATCTACATGTAAAAACTCCCGCATAGGAGATCCTGTTCCCCAGATAGTGACGGTTGGGGCGTTGTCCTGCTTTGCTTGATGAAACTTACGGATCAGGGCGGGAAGCACATGGGAGGTATCCAGGTCAAAATTATCGTTTGGTCCGTACAGGTTGGTGGGCATCACCGCCATAAACCGGGTGCCGTACTGACGGTTGTAAGCTTCGCACATCTTGATACCGGCGATTTTTGCGACGGCATAGGGTTCATTAGTAGGTTCCAGTATTCCCGTAAGCAGATGTTCCTCTTTCATGGGCTGGGGGGTATTTTTGGGATAAATGCATGAGGAACCCAAAAAAAGAAGCCGCTCAACTTTATGGACATAGGCCGAGTGAATTATGTTGGTCTGGATGGCCAGATTATCATGAATGAATTGGGCAGGATACGTGTTATTGGCATGAATACCGCCGACCCTGGCGGCTGCCAGAAACACATGGGCGGGTCTTTGGGTTTCAAACAGTTCTTTCACGGTTGCCTGATTTGTCAAATCAGCTTTCAGATGCCGGACCGGCATATTTTTTTGTTCTTCAAGAATTGAAGAGTGATACGTACCGACGAGGTTGTTAAATCCTTTTTTAACCAGGTTTCTTATAATGGCCGAACCCACCATGCCCGAGACACCTGCAACAAGTATTTTATCTGATTTATTCATTATAATTATGCACCTGGAATCCTGCCCTTTGGCAAAGTTCATCTTTTTTGGCGGCTTCAAGATCGGCCAGGGTCATTTCCCTGACCAGTTCGGTAAAGCTGATTTTCGGTTCCCAGCCCAGGTTCTGTTTGGCTTTGGAAGAATCACCCAGAAGGGTTTCCACCTCAGTGGGACGAAAATACCTGGGATCTACGGCCACGATGGTTTTACCGTTAGCCGGATTAATACCTTTTTCATTAATACCTTCTCCCTGCCATTGGATAGCCATGCCTAGTTCCCTGGCTGACAATTCCACAAACTCCCGTACAGAATGCTGCTCTCCTGTGGCAATGACATAATCGTCAGGCTCTTCCTGCTGGAGCATCAGCCATTGCATCTCAACGTAATCTTTTGCATGGCCCCAGTCCCTGAGCGCGTTCATGTTGCCCAGGTAAAGGCAATCCTGCATGCCTAAATGGATTCGGCACAGGGCCCGGGTAATTTTCCGGGTCACAAATGTTTCCCCACGGATGGGCGATTCATGGTTAAAGAGAATCCCGTTGCAGGCGTATATGTTGTAGGCTTCCCTGTAGTTCACCGTGATCCAGTAGGCGTAAAGCTTGGCGCAGGCGTATGGGGACCTGGGATAAAATGGTGTTGTTTCTGTTTGGGGAACTTCCTGGACTTTGCCGTACAGCTCCGATGTAGAGGCCTGGTAAAATCGGGTTTTGTTTTCCAGGCCCAAAAGACGGATACCTTCAAGCAGGCGCATTGTCCCAAGGGCATCTGCATCTGCGGTGTATTCGGGAGATTCAAATGAAACCTGGACATGACTTTGCGCAGCCAGGTTGTATACTTCATCCGGCCGAACCAGTTGGAGAATGCGGATTAAATTTGAAGCATCGGTGAGGTCGCCGTAATGAAGGATCAGTTTGCGGTTATCCGTGTGAGGATCTTCGTAAAGGTGGTCGATACGGTCTGTATTGAATAAAGAAGCGCGGCGTTTAATGCCATGGACTTCATAACCTTTGCCAAGGAGTAACTGCGCAAGATAAGCGCCGTCCTGGCCGGTGATACCGGTAATAAGTGCTTTTTTCATTGTTAATTTTTATATTTTATGATGAGAATAATTTCAGTGCGCCGCACTGGGTTCTATGCTGTTTTATGTGCTCTCTGTGGTTAGGCAAAAAAACCAAGCTTTTCATTTCAGCCCTCGTCGGAGTTTGAAACACAATTCAGTCCCTTCTGACTTTTTTTGTGCTTCAATTCACAAAGAGCGCGGATGTTTAGCTGTCACCAAGCTGCACAAAGTTGGTTTGGCATGGCTTCTACAATAATGTATGGGGGGAGTGTCGAACGGTTTGGATGTGTTACAATTTTTATTTGTTGGGTTTCAGGAGGTGCAGGGGGGATTTCGATCTTTTCACTGTCAAGTATTTTGCTTTCAGAGTTTCTTGGAACTATTTAATTTTAAAGAATTTTACAACATGGAGTCATGTTTTATGGGCAATAAAGCCGTTTGATCAAAAGCGATGTTTTGATTCAAGGCCTGGATATAGCTCCGCCCCTTTGGTTACATGATGTCACGAGGCCCAAAACAGATTGTTGAACAAAATTACAAAACCTGCAAGTTCTACCCTGCAGGCAAGTGCTGAAGCAAAAAATATTCCATATAGCCATTTTTGTAAAGCCGTTTTTTATTTGGTTTTTGTTTAGTTTTTGTTTAGAAGTTATTTAGGAAAATTCCACCGAAAACAGACGTAATCTTAGGGGCATGGAATAAAAAAGAATACGATAAAAAATAAATTTTTCCTCATAATTTTACTATTTTTTCTATATGTTGATTTTATATCGAATTATTTATACAAACCAGGAAAACGAACTGTTCTGCTCTGAAAAAATCGTCATGGCAGGCTGAAAAGGGACAGGCATGGACACAATTTCGATTATTGCGACCGGCGGAACCATTGATAAAATTTATTTTGATGCAAAGAGTGAATATGAAGTCGGGCCCCCCAATGCCATTGAGGTGCTTGATCAGTTCAACCTGCAGGTGCCATACACCATCACGTCACTTATGCGCAAAGACAGTCTTGATTTAACCGATAAAGACAGGGAACATATCGCCCAAACGGTTGCAGCAGATCCTTGCAGAAGGATTATCATCACCCACGGCACAGATACCATGCCGGAAACGGCCCGGCACATCATTGCCCATGGCGGTGCAAAAGATAAAATTGTGGTGCTCACAGGCGCGCTTCTTCCTGCCATGTTCAGTGCAACGGATGCGGTTTTTAATCTCGGCTGCGCTTTAGGTGCCGTTCAAAAGGCCTCCCCCGGTGTTTACATCGCCATGAACGGAAAAATATTCGTGGGAGAAAAGGTCATTAAAAACAGAAAACTGGGTAAGTTTGAAGAGAGCTGAAAGCCATCGCCTAAAAACAAACAAGGAGAATCCAATGGAAGCTTCCCATGACAATCCATACGCCGCACTCGATCAGCCCCAGGTGCTTCAATATCTGTTTCATCCCCGGCGCGACGCACCCGGAAAGGCTGTTTCCGGCAAGGAATATCTTATTCCGGTTGACCAGGATATTGAAATCGGGGCGACCTTTCACCTGGCAGATCCGTCATTTCCCAACATCCTTTTTTTCCACGGCAATGGAGAGATTGTATCCGACTATGATGATCTTGGCCCGGTTTTCAATCACCAGGGCATTAATTTTATCGTGGCCGACTACCGGGGATACGGAAAATCCTCAGGCTCGCCCACGGTCTATTCAATGCTGGCGGACTGCCACAAAATTCTGGATTTTGTCATTAAGGAACTCGAAAGTCATCATTTTACAGGACCACTTACGGTTATGGGCCGATCTCTTGGCAGTGCATCGGCGCTTGAACTGGCAGCCAGCCGCCAGGAAAGCATTGACAAGCTGGTCATCGAAAGCGGGTTTGCCCATGCAGCCCCCCTGTTGAAAACCCTGGGGCTTGATCCTGACATAATTGGTTTTCAGGAAACCCAGGGATTCGGCAACGCCGATAAAATCCGGCATTGGCACAAGCCCCTTTTAATAATCCATGCCCAGTTTGACCACATTATAGCGTTTTCCCAAGGCCAAGATCTTTACAATCTTTGCCCTTGTCCCGACAAAGATCTCCTAATGATTCCCGGTGCCAATCACAACGATATTTTTATCAAAGGGTTTGATCAATATATGAAGAGCCTGAAAACGTTTCTCACCCGGACAATTGGTCTATAATCTGCCGGCAGCCTTTTTTAAATCTTGAACCAGGGCAGACAAATCCAGATTGTACTTTTCGGCAACAGCGTCAAGGGATTCAAAGAGTGCATTGCAGCAGATGCACTCCCCAGCCCTGTCATCCCAGCGTTTGAATACCTCCTGGGCGGCACTGTATTTTGAAACAACGTCCAGCACGGTCATGCCGGGCTCAATGATGCAAGCCGAAGAACGCTTCTCTGATTTGTCCGTCATTTTTAACCGTTTTATACTTAATTATTTAAACGAAAACTTGTGTTTGGATCTTCCGGAACCCGGGCCCGGGCTTTGGAGATCCGGAAAAATTGACCGGATCTCATTGCCCGGCAATGGGGGCTACAAATCTGGACTCTGAATCCCAGGGAAAAAGAATCCAGGTATCCTGGCTGACTTCGGTGACATGGACATCCACCAGGGGTTTTCCGGCAGGTTTGGCATAAACGGTTGCAAAATAGGCCTTGGGCAGCATCTGTCTTACAATTTTGGCCGTGCTTCCGGTATCCACAAGGTCATCAATGATCAAAAAGCCCTCCCCGTCACCATCCATGGGTTTCAGGATGGTGGCCCCGCCCTGGTTCTGCCAGTCATAGCTGGTGATGCAGATGGTGTCGACAAGATGGATATCCAGTTCCCGGGCAATGATGGCTGCCGGTACAAGTCCGCCCCGGGTAACCGCCACAATGCCCTCCCATGAACGGTTAAGATCGTGCAGGCGCCAGGACAGGGCCTTGACATCCCGGTGCAGCTGCTCCCAGGAAATGGGGTAGTTTCGGTTATACCGTTCGGTTGTATTTGACATGGCAGATGCCTCCTTTAAAATATCAGCTGAACATATTTCAAGTCTGCCTGTTTTATGTTATCCCGGAAGAAAAAAAAAGGGTTTCCATCAAACAATTTAAGGAACGGAAATGAAAAGAACCACCCAATACTGCCCGGCATGCGGCGGAAAACTAGTAGTCAGGCGCGCCTGCCCCCATGTAATCATATGCTGTGATACCTGCAGCAAAAGTTACCCCCAGGATAAATATAAGGAACTGATTGATGATTATTGGGAGGAAAAGCTGGCCAATATACCGGTGAACAGGCTGTAGTACCATCATCATAATTATTTAAACCAGCGTTCTGATATGATAATATGGTATTCTGAGTGAATTCTTAAAACGCGTCAATCTATTTTTTTCTTTTGGAGTTAATATGACACGTTCCCCAGAACTATCGGGCCGTTTATCTATTTTCGTATTAATTATCGCCGGTGTATGCGCTTTTACCGGTATGGTCTGTCATGCGGCACAGCCCCATGCATCCCTTGAGCAGGCAGAACGTTTTCCGGTTTATGACCTGATCAAGCCCAATGTGACATTCTGGACCGATATATTTACCATATACACCCGGGGCCAGGCCCTGGTTCACGATATGGGTGACTTGTCCAGGATTTATGAAGAGATCAAGCTCAATCCTGCCAAAACCAAAGACGCTGCCCGGGCAAACAAGGAGACCAAAAAAAAGGCACTTAAAAAATA
>JAKSBO010001022.1 GCA_022361095.1 Desulfobacterales bacterium
CCTACTGTCTTAATGAATAAGTTTAACGTCCCTTTTTATTTCGGCGGGACAGCGCTGTTGATTGTTGTTGGTGTCGCCATTGATACCATCTCCCAGATCGAGTCCCATTTAATTACCAGCAATTATGATGGTTTTCTTGGACGTTCCGGGAATAAACGGATCAAAAGCCGGTCCTGATATGGCACCACAAAGGAGAAGAATTTAGTTATGGCCAAAGAAGAGCCCATTAAAGTAGACGGTAAAGTCCTTGAAACGCTTCCCAATGCCATGTTCAAGGTCGAATTGGAAAATAAGCATGTTCTGCTTGCACATATTTCCGGGAAAATGAGAATGCATTTTATCAAAATACTTCCCGGCGACAGGGTGACTGTGGAAATTTCTCCCTATGATTTAAGCCGCGGCAGAATTACCTACCGGTATAAATAATACCGGCCCGTGAAGAAAAAAATGAAGTATACATTGGAACAATGAGATGAGGAGCAGTTAGATGAAAGTCAGAGCATCCGTAAAAAAAATCTGTAGAGACTGCAAAGTAATTAAAAGGCGCGGTGTCATCAGAGTCATTTGTGTCAACAAGCGCCATAAACAGCGTCAAGGATAGGAGGATAGAAAAATTTGGCACGTATAGCTGGAGTTGACTTACCAAGAGATAAGCATGCGTGGATCGCTTTAACCTATATCTATGGTATCGGTAGCAGCAGATCTAAGCAGATACTTGAAAAAACGGGTATTGAACCCACAATCAAGGCAAACGATTTGACCGAAGAACAGGTAAATGAAATCAGGAAGGTCATTGATGCCGAGTTCAAGGTTGAAGGTGAATTGCGTTCTGAAGTGTCCATGAACATTAAGCGGTTGATGGATCTAGGATGTTACAGGGGATTGCGCCATCGTAAAGGCCTGCCCTGCCACGGGCAGCGGACTAGCACCAACGCCAGAACCAGAAAAGGTCCCAAACGCGCGGCAGTGAAGAAGAAAAAGTAGGACTTAATTAAAAGGGATAAAAATTATGGCGAAAAAGTCTAAAAAAGTCGTTGCCAAAAAGCGGGTTAAAAAAAATATTTCAACCGGTATAGTGCATATTCAGTCAACATTTAATAATACCATTGTCACCATCGCTGATGAAAACGGTAACACCATTTCCTGGTCTTCCGCCGGAATGCAGGGATTCAAAGGGTCTAGAAAATCCACCCCTTTTGCAGCCAAACTGGTTGCTGAAGATGCAGGGGCCAAAGCAATGGAACATGGTATGAAAAACGTTGGGGTATATGTTAAAGGTCCCGGCCCTGGAAGGGAATCCGCACTTCGGGCGCTACATGCACTTGGGTTCAATATTTCCATGATCAAGGATGTTACCCCGGTACCGCATAATGGGTGCCGTCCACCCAAAAGAAGACGTGTGTAATAGTTTTAACGAATACTCACCCATCTGCGTTTTGCAATTGGGCCAGTCTTCGTCCAAACCGGAAACGAGATTTATTTCATTTCGGACATATCAAGTGAATATTTCGAAAAAATTTAGACGTGTAAACTTTATCTAAAGTGATAAAGGAGGAAACTTGGCAAGATATAGAGGTTCTGTCTGCAGACAGTGCAGACGTGAAAATATGAAGCTTTTTTTAAAAGGTGATCGTTGTTTTTCCGATAAATGCAGTTTTGACCGTAGAGGCTTTCCCCCGGGCGAACACGGCCAGAAAAGAGTTAAACAATCTGATTACGGAATGCAGCTTCGGGAAAAACAAAAAGTTAAACGCATATATGGTGTATCTGAGAAGCAGTTTAGAAACACTTTCAAAAGAGCAGACCGTCAAAAAGGCATTACCGGCATTAATTTGTTGACATTACTTGAGACTCGGTTAGATAATACCGTATTCAGACTTGGATTCGTAAATTCCAGAAATCAGGGTCGTCATTTTGTTCGTCACAATCATTTTACCGTAAACGGGAAAAAGGTTAATATTCCATCCTACCAGGTAAAAAAAGGGGATGTTATCGAACTTTGTGAAAAAAGCAGAACGATTCAGGCCATTATCGATTCCCTGGACGCCATTGTCAGGCGTGGTATTCCCCAGTGGCTTGAAATCAATAAAGACAGTTTTAAAGGTGAAATAAAAGGATTTCCCGCACGGGAAGATATTTCACTGCCGATCCAGGAACAGTTGATCGTCGAGCTCTATTCAAAATAGGTTTATCATAATACATGATTTACCAAATTATCTATTCAGGAGATTTAAATGTCATCTGAAAATCTTGCATATGTTAACTGGCGAGAGATGATCAAGCCGGAAAAGCTTGATGTTACCACAACTTCCACCTATGGTAAGTTTGTGTGTGAACCCCTTGAAAGGGGATACGGTATCACCATTGGTAACTCGCTTCGGCGAATTATTTTATCATCCATTTATGGCGCCGCCATAGTCTCCGTGAAATTCGATGATGCGCTTCACGAATACAGCGTTATATCAGATATTAGGGAAGATGTTTCCGAGATCATCCTCAATCTGAAAGAGTTAAAGCTCAAAGTGGACGATCCAGAGGATAAGGTGCTGACCCTCAATGTAACCGGTGAGGCGGAGGTTACAGGGGCTGACATTGCCAGTCCGGACGGTCGGGTTAGAATTCTTAACCCGGAACAGCATATTGCCACGGTAAATAAAAATGGAAAACTCAATATTGTCATGGTTGTGAAAACAGGTAAGGGATATGCCTTGTCATCCGCGAATAAAGACGACGATGCCCCTATCGGTACCATCCCCATTGATTCGGCGTTTTCCCCCATCAAGCGCGTAAAATATGTGGTAGGCACATCCCGTATCGGCCAGAAAACCGACTATGACAAACTAACATTTGAAGTTTGGACGGACGGTAGTGTTACGCCAGATGATGCTGTGGCCTATGGTGCAAAAATACTTAAGGAACAGATGAATCCATTTATCAATTTTGATGAAGAACTTGAACCGGATGAATCGGAATATAAAGCCGATGAAGGTGAGAAGGGATTCAATGAGAATATTTACCGTTCCGTGGATGAACTCGAGCTCTCCGTCCGCAGTTCAAACTGTCTGAAAAATGCAAGAATCCATACCATATATCAGCTGGTCCAGAAAACCGACAGCGAAATGCTCAAGACAAAAAATTTCGGCCGAAAATCACTCAATGAAATCAAAGAAGTGCTCAATTCAATGGATTTATCTTTGGGGATGGACCTTGAAGGAATAGAACCGCCGGAAGATGTGAATACTCAGGAAGGAGAATAAATACCATGAAGCATAGAAAATCCGTATTAAAGCTGAACAGAACCTCTGCCCACAGAAAGGCGATGTTTAGAAACATGGTAACTTCTCTGTTCAAACACA